>JAEMSB010000109.1 GCA_016463045.1 Niveispirillum sp. | reverse complement strand
CTTCCACCCTCTGCGCCGCCAGCCAGCGCACCGTTGCCTGGGCGGCGGTCAGTCGGATCGTTTTCATGCGGCCATCCCCTGTTCACGCGCATTCCGCCAGGCCGTGACCAGCCGCGTCAGCTTTCCGGCCAGTGCCGTTACCGCCTGTTCGTCATCAATGCTGCGCGTCAACCATTGGCGCGCCACATCGTGAAAAATGGTACGGCCCACGGCAAAACCCTTCACCTGTGGGAAGGAGGCCGCCACCTGGAAAGACGCGACCAGTTCCTCCTCCGGCGCGGACAGGCCCAGCAGGACGATACCCCGGCACAGCGGATCATTCCGTTCCACCACCTGGGAGATCTTGCCCCAGGCCGCCGCATCTTCCACCGGTTCCAGCTTCCACCAGTCGGGCCGCACACCCAGGTCATAGAAGCGCTGCACCGCGCGGGCGATGGTGTCGCTGTTCACGGTACTGCCGGGTGGGGCAATCACCTCCAGCAGCAATTCATGCCGTGTCTTGCGGCAGGCATCGAACAGGCGCAGCACCTGCCGTTCCTGGCGTTCGCGCAGGTCGGCGGGATCATCGGGGTGATAGAAGACCAGGCATTTGACAACATGGTTCAGCGGCCATTCGGCAATTTCCGTCGCCACATCTGCACTGCTCTCAAAGGCGAGCGGACGGGATTTCGGCTCCTCAATGGGCCGGCCGATCCAGTAGGGGAAGTCACCCGCCCGCGCCAACGCATCGAACCCGAACCGCCCATCCAGCAGCACACCAAAGCGCGGATCACCCCCCGCCACCCGGTCCAGCGCCAAAAGGGCCAAGCTCTTGAAGGCCGGAACCAGACCGATATCGACCCCCAGCTCCGCCGCCAGATCTTCAAACTGGCTGCGGTGATCCACGGCCAGGACGGTCAGTTCCGGATAGGTGCCCTGGCGCGTGGTGGCCCAATGCACATGCTCAAGGTCCTTATCCTCGCGCAGGCGGAACGGGCGGTCTTCATCGGCCAGGAAATGCCGCAGCTCCGTCCAAGTCGGCATGGCCGGCGCGCAGCCATGACGCGAGACCACGATGGCCCCGCAGGCATTGCCCAGTTCACAGCATTGTTCCAGGGGCAGATCGCGCAACCAGCCGCGCAGGAACCCGGCCATGAAGGCATCGCCCGCGCCCAGCACATTATAGACCTCCACCGGGAAGCCGCGCGCACCGACGCCATCATCCAGGCTGTCGGGGATGGCGCCAGGGAAGGCCACACAGCCCATGGGGCCGCGCTTGGCCACCAGCAGGGCGTCGGTCTTTTCCCGGATGGCGCGCAGGCAAGCGATGGTGTCAGTGCTGCCGCCCAGGATATGCACCTCCTCCTCCGTCCCGATGATCAGATCGCAGAGCGGCAGCACCTCCTGCAAACTGTCGGTGACAGCCTGTGCGGCGACGAACCGATTTTCGCCGGCGTCGCGGCCCGTCAGGCCCCAGAGCACGGGACGGTAATCGATATCGAACACAACGCGCCCACCGGTCGCCCGCACGGCGCGGGCGGCCTTCAGGCTGGCGGCCCGCACGCCGGGCTGCGACAGATGGGTGCCGTTGATCAGCACCGACCGCGCACGGGCCACCAGTTCCAGATCCACATCCTCGGGCACCAGCGCCATATCGGCGCAGTTCTCCCGATAGAAAATCAGCGGGAAATTCTCCCGGTCGCGGATGCCCAGGATGACTAGGGCGGTCAGGCGGGCCGGATCGGTGATCACGCCCCTGGTGTTCACCCCTTCGCGTGTCAGCTGTTCAGCGATAAAGCGTCCCATATGGTCCGCACCGACGCGGGTCAGCAGACCCGTGCGCAAACCCAGGCGGGCACCGCCGACGGCAGTGTTGGTCGGGCTGCCGCCAACATACTTGGCGAAGGAGGCCATATCCTCCAATCGCCCACCGACCTGCTGGCCGTAAAGGTCGACGCTGGACCGGCCGATGGCCAGAAGGTCCAGGGTCTGTTGATCCTGAGAGGGCATTCAACACTCCCCATGCGTGTCGCGGGGGCCCGTTCGCCGGGCCGTCAATTCCGTCTCCATAGCTATGGCGTTTCATCGTGTAATGCAATAGAAATTTCATTCCATTCAAAAATAGAATGAAAACTCCACTGTCAAGCCTTGCGTCCCTTGCGCTTAGGTGCCGGTTCCACGGGCTTTTCCTCCGTCGCAAAGGCCAGCCCGATGGCCAGCGCCTGTGCCAGACAGATGCTGGCCGCCAGCGAACGGAAACCCCGCACCTCTGCCTCGCGCACCTGCAACACACAGGTGGCGGGTTTGGCGATGGGGCTGACCAGACTGTCGGAAATGGCCAGGATATCGGCCCCCTGCTCCACCGCGCGTTCCACCAGTTCCAGCGTTTCGCCGGCATAGGGCTGATAGGAAATGCCGATCAGCAGGTCGCCCTTGCGGATGGCCGACATCTGCTGGCGCGCCAGTCCCGCCACCCCATCGACCAGGATGGTACGCCGTCCCACCTGCTGCAGCAGATAGGCAAGGTATGACGCCACCGGGAATGACCGGCGGAACCCCGCGACATAGATCGTGTCGGCGGTCTGGATCAGGCGGATGGCCCCGTCCACCTGATCCACCGTCGCCGGCTGTTCCAATGTTTGCAGCGCCAGGACATTGCCGCCCACAAATTCCGACAGAAGTTCCGCCGGGTTGCGGGCCGGGTTGGTCGCCGCACTCTGCGCGAAGCTGCGCACCCGTTCGCCATAGTTCAGGGCGGCATTACCCGACACCAGACCATCACGGAACAGCCGCTGCATCTGGCTGGCCCCGGAAAACCCGAAGGTCTTGGCAAAGCGGATGATGGCCGATGGCTGCACATTGGTTCGCTCAGCAATCACGGCCAGGGTTTCCAGCGCCGTCTCATTCGGCTGGTCCAGCACGAAGCGCGCGATCTGCTTCAACCGCTTCGACAATCCATCATAGCGTTCCAGGATCAGGGCCCGCAATTCCTCCGCCGTGGCGGGCGGTGCCGCCAGATCCGACATTTCCTCTTCCATCTTGCCCCTCGGTTCCAACACGCCTTCAGATAGAATATCCGTTCCGATGCAGAATATCGACCATTGAAGCTGAACGGCAGATGAATTCTATTTTTTAAATGGAAAGAATTTTCGTTCTATGATAGGCCTGTTCCAGACAAGGACGGCATCCGACCGTCCAGGGGAGGGTCCATGTTCAAGATCGCACAATTGGGGGCGGGCCGGATGGGCGGGGTCCATGCCGGCAATGCCGCCGCCCATCCCGCCCTCGACCTTGCCTATATCGTGGACCCGCGCGCCGATGCCGCCGACCGTCTGGCCAGCCGGACCGGTGCCCGCGTGGCCGGGCTGGATGATGTCCTGTCGGATGCAGATGTGACGGGCGTGATCGTGGCCAGCGCCACGGATTGTCACCTGGATCATGTCCTGGCCTGCCTATCCGCCGGCAAGGCCGTGTTCTGTGAAAAGCCGCTGGACCTGGATCTGGCCCGCCTGCGGGCATCCGAGGGGCATTTCGGGCCGGGGGCGCCGTCCCTGTTTGTGGCCTTCAACCGGCGGTTTGACCGGCATGTCCGCGCCTTGAAGGCCCGTATCGACAGTGGCGCCATCGGCAATCTGGAAACCCTGCATGTGGTGAACCACGATCCGGAAAGCCCGCCGCCCGGCTTCATCCCCGGCAGCGGCGGCCTGTTCAAGGATTTCACCATCCATGATCTGGACCTCGCCCCCTGGATGCTGGGGGAACGGGTGGTGGAGATTTTCGCCTGGGCCTCCTGCCTTGTCGATCCGGAGATCGGGCGGCTGGGCGATATGGATACGGCCAAGCTGGTGCTGCGTACCGGATCGGGCCGCCTCTGCACTCTGTCGAACAGCCGCCGCACCGGCTATGGCTATGATCAGCGGATCGAGGCCTTCGGGTCGAAGGGCATGGCCCGCATGGATAATGAGGTGCGCAGCACTGTCAGCGTCTGGGGAGAGGCGGGCGCCCAGGCGGATGCCTTCCCCTATGCCTTCATGGACCGCTATGCTGGCGCCTATGCGGCAGAGCTTGACCATTTCGCCCAGGTTCTGGCCGGCACGGCCAAACCAGAAACCGGATACCAGGCCAGCATCGACGCGCTGGCCCTGGCCGAAGCGGCGGCCTTGTCCGTCCAGACCGGCCAGCCTGTTAGAATGTGATAAGGGACCCAAAATCATGCATGACATTGCCATTCTGGGCGCTGGCCGCATCGGCCGCATCCACGCCACCAACGCCGCCCGTCATCCGGGTCTGCGCCTGAAATATATCGTGGACCCAGTGGCCGCCGCAGCCACCGCCCTGGCCGGCGAAACGGGCGCGCAGGTGGCCGACCTGGAGACGACATTGGCCGACCCGTCTGTGGCCGGCGTGATCATTGCCAGCTCCACCGACACGCACCTGGATTATTCCTGCCGCGCGGTCGCCGCCGGCAAGGCGGTCTTCTGCGAAAAGCCGATCGATCAGGACCTTGAACGCGCCCGGTCGGCATCCGCCAGCCTGGGCGGCGCCCGGCTGTTCCTGGGCTTCAACCGTCGTTTCGATCCGCATTTCCAGGCGCTGAAGGCGCGGCTCGACAGCGGGGCCGTGGGGGCGCTGGAAACGGTGCAGATCACCAGCCACGATCCGGCCCCGCCGCCCGTGTCCTATATCAAGGTGTCGGGCGGCATCTTCAAGGATATGAGCATCCATGATTTCGACATGGCCCGTTGGCTGCTGGGCGAGAAGGTGACCCAGGTCTATGCCGCCGCCAGTTGCCTGGTCGATCCCGCCATCGGGGAGGCTGGTGACGTCGACACGGCCAAGATCCTGCTGCGTACGGGCAGTGGCAAGCTCTGCGTCATCTCCAACAGCCGGCGCAGCGGCTACGGCTATGACCAGCGGATCGAGGCGTTTGGGTCCAAGGGCATGGTGAAGGCCGACAATGTGCTGGAAAGCACCGTGTCCGTATGGGGAGCGGAGGGTGCAGCCGCCGACCGGTTACAGAACTTCTTCCTGGACCGCTACACCGCTGCCTACCGCCTGGAAATGGACCATTTCGCCGACATCCTGTCGGGCAAGGCCGCTCCCGCCATCACCTATGCGGATGGGGTCGGCGCGCTGGAACTGGCCGAAGCAGCGGCACAGTCGGTAAGAAGCGGACAGGTGGTGACGCTGTAACTGCGCGTTTTTCTGTCCAGCGACACAAAGGCCCGCTCTCACTGGAGCGGGCCTTTTGTTGTCAATCATCAAAAGCGATCAGATCTTCCATATCAATGTGCAGGACCGCTGCCAGCTTTCTAAGGGCGATGGCACTGCCCGGCTTCTTGCCCGTTTCAATCTCCGACAGGTAAGCGGCATTGACGCCGCTCGCCTCTGCCAGTTCCCGGCCAGAAAGACCGCGATGTTCACGCCAGACCCGCACCGGGTTGGCGCCGGCACATAGGGCCTTCACCATGTCCCCCGGCAGGATCTCAGACCGCCCCTCTGCGAGGTCGATTCTGGCCTGTTTGACACGGGTTATATCCCCTGCTTCCTCGACGGCCTCCAGCAGTGCTTCATAATCCAGGCGGGAGAGCAGTACGGTATCATCCGTAATGGCCAGCGGCTTGATGGCGTTCATTCGTAAACCTCTCCCCGGACATCAATGATCAGGACGAGAACGGTGTCACCGACGCGGATCACTTCATACATAGCCCGCCAGTCCCCCTGACGGACACGAAACACATCCTTCATGCCTTTCATCGCCTTCACATCAAAGGGATGCCTGGCAAAGGGGTCAGCGGCAATGGCGTCAAGCTTGACCAGCATTGAGGTACGCGCCTTCGCCGGCATCTTTCGCAAGCCTTTCAAGGCAGGCTTATCAAATTCAAGCTTCATTACTGATGATTTGCTGTTAGCTAATTCGATGTCAAGGTCATAATCACCAAACAAAACCGCCCCGGATCGCTCCGGGGCGGCAAGGCTGACGGTGTTGAAGCAGGAGGGGGAGGAACCGTCAGGGTTGGGAGGCGGCCTTCAGCTTGGCATCAACGGCGGCGAAGAAATCCTCCGCCCGGCAGGTGGTCTTGTCGGCCCCCTTGGCGCACAGCGGCAGGGCCATGTAGGTGACGACCGCCGGGTTCGTCTTCACGTCCAGCGGTTCCAGATTGCGCAGCTGGTCCATGGTCTGGGCGCGGTAGAAGGCGCGGATGAAACGCTGGCCCTTCTGATCGCGCAACATCTCGATCCCGATGGCCCCACCCGGCGGCGTATCGTCGGCGGGATAGCTGTCGATGCGCCAATGCAGGTCCAGCATGCCGGCCAGATCGGCAATGTTGGTGTCATGGCCCGCCATCAGGGCCAGCTTCACCTGCCCATCCTGCAGATATGACAGCAGACGGCGCATGATGGGCGCCGCCGCGCGGTCGGAAATGTAGGAAGGCCGGTTCTCATATTTGAATTTCAGCGGATGGAAGTTCAGCATGCGCTCAATGTCGGCGCGGCTGGCCCGACCCCAGGCCACCTGCTCCATCGGCTTGCCTTCCAGATATTCCAGCAGGAAGGTCTGGCTGATGGTCGATCCCTGGCCGAAGGCGCCGCCCATATCGGGCCGTCCCTCCTCCTCATCCGGTTCCAGGGCGGTGTGCAGATCGGTGATCTTGCACCCTGCCGGCAGCTTCTTCTTGGCGCACCATTCATCGCCCTGGGGGCCCAGCGCCTTCTGCAACAGGGCAAATTCCGTCTCGAACCCCGCCATCTCCTGCTTAAGCCCACCGGACGGCAGTTTAGCGGAAGAGGCGGCCATGGCCTTCACGGGGTCCAGTCGGTTGCCCGGTACGGTCAGCGGGTGAAAGACACTGTCCTCATCGGCCCACGACGGCTGGGTCACCGCAACGGAGCAGGTGGGCGCAAATCCCTCCACCATTGTCTTGGCGGTCCGGATGGCGCGTTCCTTGGCGCTGGCCTCCACCTTGTACTGCGCCTCCGTCGGGCAGCCTTCGGCCGGGAACAGGCCGCGCGCGGCAAAGAACTGACGGTCAAACCGGCCCAGAAGCACCACGCCCTGCGCACCCCGGTCGGTCAGGTTGCCATAGGGCACGGACCAGCTGGGCCAGGCCTGTGCGGCCAGACCGGCAGCCGGTTCCTTGGTGGGCGGACGGATGCCGTGGCGGGTGAACATCGCGACCTTTTCCAAGCTCAGGCCCGCCTTCTGTGCCGGAAGCTCAACGGCAGCCGCCGTCAGCGGCAGGCACAGAGCGGTAGCGGCCAGAAGCGGGCGCAGCATCTTGTGCATCATGGGATTTCCCCTTTGTCGGGCAAGGAAACCCCGGCGGTCAACCACCGCCGGGGTTACAGGGACGGGGCATCAGTATTTGAACTGCGCACCCAGCTTGACCGACCTTCCATAACGCTCGGCCTCTGCCATCTGATGCTTCACACCGATATAGCGGCGGAACTTGGCATCGGTCAGGTTCGCCCCTTCCAGATACACCTCAAGCTGCTTGGTGAAATTGTAGCCCAGGCGGGCATCCATCGATCCGTTGCTGTCGGTATAGATGTCGGTTGCCTTGTTGGCCCCGACCGTGTCCAGGAAGGGCGAACGGTAGGAATAGGCGACACGGGCCGACAGCCCATCCTTTTCATAATAGACCTGCGCCGATGCTACCCGCTTGGATTGGCTGAACATGGGAAGCGTGTCGGTGCGGCCCAGCACGCCCTTGGACTTGCTGTCGGTCAGGGTCAGGTTGCCCTGCACGCCCAGCCCGTCGAAGGGTGACGGCAGGAAGGTGCCTTGGATGCTGGCATTCACCTCCACACCCTTCACGGTGGCCGACTTGGCATTCAGCGGCGTGGTGACCAGGGCGGTCGGCAGGGTGATGCCGCCAAAGGTGCCGTTGGTAACGGTGATGGCCTGGCTGTAGATCGGATTGTCGATGTCCTTCTGGAACAGCGCCACCGACAGCACGCCCTCACTGGGCAGGTAATATTCGACCGACAGATCGAAGTTCACGGCCTTCAGCGGCGTCAGGTCGGGATTACCTTTGCTGACACTGGCGGCACCCGTATCGACGGAGATGAAGGGCGGCAGGTCGGCATAGTTGGGACGGCCAATGGCCGTGGTCACGGCACCGCGCAGGATGAAACGTTCATTCACATCGAAGCGCGCATTGATACCGGGGAACCAGTCGGTATAGCTGCTCTTGCCGAAGGAATTGAAATCCTGGGCAGGGGTGGAGGCGGCATTGATGATCTTGGCCGCGAAGTCACCCTGCGTATGTTCCATACGCACGCCGGGGATCAAGGTCAGCCGGTCAAAGGTGATCGACGTCATGGCATAGGCCGCCGTGACATCCTCCGTCACCTTGTAATCATTGGCCAGCGTGTTGGAGATGGAGCCCGACCGGCTATAGGTCAGCGAACCCGCATGCGATGCGACATAGGCTTCTGCGGCATCATAATCCACGCGCGGATCGATGGGGAAGCGCCCGCCGAAGACGGCGCGGCCCGTCGTCTCCGCCGTCACCGCGGCCAGGGTAAAGCCGGTGGCATCATAGCTTTCATAATCGCGGTTGTTTGATTTGTGCCGCGACAGATACTTGGCGCCGACCTTCACGAAGGCATCATCACCCAGTTCCACGGGCAGCTTGTAATCGGCCCGATACTGGTAAAGATTCTCCTCCGCCTTGCGATGGTCGTAGGAAACAGAGCGCGCGCCATACAGCGCGGCGTTATAGGCCTCTGCCGCTGGCGTCACCTGATAGATGTCGCTGGTCGTATCAAAGGTGGCGGTGAAGGCGTTGGAGCCGGTGCGGAACTGCCATTCACTGCGCAGCGGGTCTTCCTTCACGGCGCGAGTATAGGTCGCGTCGACCTCCAGCGTGCCCTCGCCGATCTCGAATTTGCCACCGGCATTAGCGGTGACGGTATTGTCATCCTCCTCGCGTACCCGCACGAAACGGGTGCCGCGCGCCCGGAAACTGCCGGTGGTGGCCGTCTGCGCCGTGATGGTGGTGGGGATTTCCACACGGAACTGGTCACGCACCTCGCTGTCGGAATATTCGGCGTAGGAACTGCGCAGATACAGCTTGGTGGTATCGTTGACGTTCCAATCGAAATTGGCGACGCCGCCGATACGCTTGCGGGTCAGGTTATATTCGCGCGGACGGAAATCGTCCGGCACGGCATAACCGCCCACGGTGCGCCAGTTGGTGGAACCCTGCACATTCTCCGACCGGATGGGCCGTTCATCATAATTGGCGGACAGGACCAGACCGAACTGCCGATCATCACCGAAGATGTCACCCACGGTGACATCGCCGCCGAACGGATGCTTCTTGTTCAACTGGTACTGGCCGATGCTGCCACGGGCCGTCGCGAAGAACTTGTTCCGGTCAAAGGCGCTGACCGTATTGATGTTCACCTGACCAGCGATGGCGTTGGCGTCGCGGTCGGGCGTCAGGCTTTTCACCACTTCCACCGACCCGATCATGGCCGACGGAATATCGTCCAGCTTCACCGACCGGCCCGCCGGTTCGGGTGCGGCCGCCGTCTGGCCGTTCAGGGTGACATTGGCCAGATCGGGGCTGACGCCGCGGATGATGACATAGCGGCCTTCGCCCTGATCGTTGGCGACCGACAGGCCGGGCAGGCGCTTGATGGCTTCGGCCACATTCTGGTCCGGCAGCTTGCCGACATCATCGGCCACCACGGCATCGACGATGCCCACGGCGTTCTGCTTCAGCTCCAGGGCCTTCTTTTCGGCCAGACGCATGCCCGTGACCTGGATTTCCTCCAGCATTTCACCTGCCGGCGGCGCGGACTGCGCGGCAGCCTGGGACAGGGTGGCGGCGGACAGGGCCAACAGGCTGACGCAACCCACAAGCCGGGTGGTCAGCAGCGCGCCAGTTTTCTTCGACGGCGTCATTGTCATCTCCAGAAAGGCTGATCTTCAAACGGGGATGCAAAATGTGGCAAGGCATCCTGACCTTGCTTCTGGCTGCCATCTGCGAAGGCGCCGCGCCATCCCCATGAATTCTTCATTGCAAGCGATTGCGGAACATCCATGCAATGCACAGGTCCGCAGTTCCCCTTATCCGCCACCAGGGCGGTGGGAACATGCATTCGACCGTGTGGTTGGGTGCTGTCGTCTGCCACGACCAGCCCTTCTGTTCCTGGGCATCATTGTCTCCCTGAATTGTTATTGTGATGGCTGATCCGGATCGGAATCACCATCGGTTTCGATTGTTGATGTGATCTTATGAACGAAAATTCCATTCGTCAACATAAATGGAATTTTTCTTGTATTTTTTTACGGGCCGATGGAATTTGCATTCCACGGACGC
>JAEMSB010000586.1 GCA_016463045.1 Niveispirillum sp. | reverse complement strand
CGATCAGGCTGTGCGCCTCGTCAATGAACAGGATGATGGGCTGCGGCGACGCCGCCACCTCCTCAATCACCTGTTTCAGGCGGTTCTCGAACTCGCCCCGCACGCCGGCACCGGCCTGCAACAGGCCCAAATCCAACGACAGGACGCGGACATTGCGCAGCGGCGGGGGCACGGAGCCTTCCACCACGCGCTGTGCGAACCCTTCCACCACCGCCGTCTTGCCCACGCCGGGATCGCCCGTCAGGATCGGGTTATTTTGCCGCCGGCGCATCAGCACATCGACCAGTTGCCGGATTTCCGGGTCACGGCCCACCACGGGATCGGACTTGCCGGCCCGCGCCTGCGCCGTCATGTCGATCGTGTAGGCATCAAGCCCCGGCGTCGGGCCACTTGCCAGCTTCACCCCCGCCGGGGCAGCTGGTGCCGCACCCTGCATCATGGCCGGCTTCGGCGCAGGGGCGGCAACCGGGGCGGAAGACGTCCCGCCCGCATCCTCCGCCGTGCCCCGCACCAGTTCCTTCAAATCCTCCACCAGCCGCCCGCGCGGGATTTTCGCCAGCAGCGGCACCGGCTCCAGCAGCAAACCGCGCAAGCCATCATCATCCAGCAGCGCCTTCAGAATGGCGCCCGAGCGTACATGGCTTGCGCCCAACTCCAGCGACGACACCAGCCAGGCCGATTGCAGCAGCCGCACCACATGGTCGGAAAAGGCCGGCGTGCGGCTGTTCCCGCGCTTCAACCGGTCCAGCGCGGTGGTCAGCTCCTTCTGCAATGCCCCCGCATCCACGCCGTAATAGCGCAGCACGGGCGTCAGATCGCCCTCCCCCCGCTCCACCAGTTTCAGCAGCAGGTGCTCCACCTCCACGGCGTAATGGGTCTGCGCCAGACAGAGCTGTGCGGCCCCCTCCATGGCCCGCTTGGTCAGCGGGTTCAGGCGGGCGATCAGGGTGGCGATGGAGGACATGGTCGGCACAGACTCCAGGAGGGGGCGACAGGTCCTTGATAAGGACGATCAACGCCAATTCGACAGCACGACATGCCGGCACGGCCGCCATCAATCGTCATCGTCACTGTCGGTATCATAGTTATGAAACTGCTGCTTACTGAGACCCACGTTCACATACTGATTCTTGAAGTCAACGTTGGCATCGGAAACGACCTGCTCATACTTTTCCTGCATGGCCTTGTTCAGTGACGCATAGGATAGGTTGGCGGCGTCGGAGTCCCAATAGGCGCCGTTATGGGGGTTGTACTTGGCCGGGTGCACCTCATGGGCCTTGAAGAACAGCGTGCAGGCCAGACAAGGTCGGCGGGTGCCGCCAATGTAATCGAAGTCATAGCCCTGCCCGACAATTTTTGTTTCGGCATGCTGAGCGTTCAACCCCCTGACGACGATCGTCTTGTAATCGCCATACCGGGCAAAATCCGCGTTTTGCAGCTTGCTCACATGCCGCGTTACCCGTGCCGGCGCCGAGCCGGGCAGGACGGGCAAGAACAGGTCCTTCAGCGTGTCGCCCACCAGCGACGCCAGCGTACTCTCCATACTGTTTGACGCGATATAGATTTCCTTGCGGCTATTGTTGACCGCAGCCTGGACCTCAGTCATGCCCGCCTCCTGTGCCAAAAGGGTGGTGGCGATGTGTCGGACCAACAGTCGATCACTGCTCATGACCGTTGGTTTGACCTTGAACAACCGTATCCCGGTGTAAAGGTGGGATGAATGGATCTGCTTTGCCAGCTTTAGCTGGCCCTGATCAATAAGGTGCTGGATGATCAATTGCTTGGCGACTTCCATCGTCGCCTTGCGACGGTCATGCGCCGATCTCTTGACACCGCCGCTTTGTGGCGCCTTCTTGCGGGCCGTTCCGGATGCTTTTCCGCCCTTTCCTCCCTTACGGGCGCCCTGCTTTCTCGGCGCCATCTGTAGGGCGAAAGCCGGCGCAGGATGGCCGCATCCGGGACGGGCGCACTGCGCAGGGGGATGTCGCATGAATGACCGCGTGGCCGCCCGCTGTCCCATCCGGTCTGCCTCTGCCTCCAGAAGCGGATCCTGCACAATGGCCAGCCCACCCCCGAACGGATTGCGCACGCGGCCCTGGCGTTGCTGCACGACATGGGTCAGTTCATGCCCCAGCAGCGCCAAGCCCTGGGGACTGTTCGGGTTATACTGCCCCGGCGCAAAATAGAGTTTTGATCCCACGGTGAAGGCCAGCGCACCGATGCTTGGCGCTTCGGGCCCGACATGCACCCGTACATCGGCGAAATCCGCGCCGAAAAAGCCTTCCATGCTTGACCGTACATCATCCGGCAAGGGGCGCCCTGTACCGCCCAGATTGAGCAGCCCCGGTGGCACCGCCTGCGCGTTTTCCTTCCGCTGGAGGACATGACCGGGAGCCGCCTTTGCCAGCATGGTTGCGGCGGCACCCGGCGGCTGATGCAGGCGTGGTCCCTGTCCCTGGAAGCGGCCTTGAATGATCGAGGATCGGCCCGGAACCGGCGGCGTCGGACGCACTGCGGGTGGGATGACGGGACCCGGCGCGACCTGTGGTCGCCGCTGGACAGCTACGGGTTGTCCCGAGATCGGTGGTGGCAGATGTTTCCTCATCGCGTCCCTCTTCCCTGCCTCTGACCAAGGAGGCGTGGCGATCCCCGGCGCGACTGCCCGATTATGCCCACAGCCCATTGGCAACGTCCAGCGACACAGCGATTTTCCGTCGAAGGAAGGTCGCTGATTCTTCTTGAAAAATCACACCTATGCGACAAAAGTCATTTACCAAATTAAACTTTGGGCTGTCATTCAGAAGATGAGCACCCGCAAAC
>JAEMSB010000585.1 GCA_016463045.1 Niveispirillum sp. | reverse complement strand
CGCCTGCCCCCATAACCGTAACGGCCACCCCCATCTCGCGCGCCAGTTCGGCGGCCAACCCCACGGTGCGATAACGCATGCCCTGCATATCTGCCGGCCCGGTGATCTCGCGCCGGAACCAGCCCAGCGGCTGGCTGGGCATCGGGCCGGTCAGAAAGCCGACAAGGTCGAGTTTCAGCACCTGCTGCACCAGCTCGTCATAAAGCGCCTGACCGCCGCCATATTTCACCCAGCCCAGCACATGGTCGGCCTTCCAACCCAGCGCCGGCGGCGTGCCGAACAGGGAAAAGGCAGGGTGGCGATTGTACCAATAGGCGGTAACGCCGTGGCCGCCATCCAGCGTGCCCTTCACCACCGCGTCCTGCAATTGCAGCGGCCCGACCACAGCACCCGAGGGCAGCATGTCCAAGCGCAGCCGCCCGCCCGCCAGCTTGTTGACCAAACTGGCATAATCGCCTGCGAATTCATGGAAGATGTCGCGGGCGGGCCAGGTGGACTGGAACCGCAGGCTGACCGTCTGCGCGCGCGAGACATTGGGCATGGCGACACACGCCACCGCCATGCCGGCGGCGGCCCCGCCCGCCCCCGTGATGAAACGCCGCCGTGAGGCCCGTTCCGGCATTTCTGCCGCTGCCGTCTCTGGGCATTGGATGGGCTGCTTCATACGGCGGAACCTCCCGGCTTAACCCCTTTGACGACGGGGATGGTAAACGCGAAGGGCGCCGCATTCAAATTCCCGTGCATCGCACAAGTGAATCTCGCAGCCGCACAATGGTTCGGTAACCATGCCGGTCGGCTCCACAGTCGACCTGACCGAAAGAACCACCCCGAAAGGATGGTTAACGGGTGGGGGCGCGCGAATTTGCCCATCCGTGCGATGGGGGATTTATGGTAGGGTTGGCTATTGCTTTCGTTTGGAGTCTTTCGACAGTGACCGTGCCCACCGATACCGGACGCAATCCTGCGCGCCCTGCCGCCGACACGATGGCGGACGACAAGATCCAGTACAGCACTATGATCCCCTTCATACTGGTCCATATTGCGTGCTTCGGCGCCATCTGGACCGGTGTGGCCTGGGAACATGTGGTTCTCGCCTTGGTCCTGTACGGCGCCCGGATGTTCGGCATCACGGGCGGGTATCACCGTTACTTCTCCCACCGCTCCTACAAGACGGGCCGGGTGGTGCAGTTCCTGCTGGCCTTCCTGGCGCAAAGCTCGGCGCAGCGCGGCGCGCTGTGGTGGGCGGCGACGCATCGCCATCACCACAAATATTCCGACACGGAACATGATGTGCATTCGCCCCGCCATAAGGGCTTTTTCTATTCCCATATGGGCTGGATCTTCACGGAGAAGCACAATGGGGCGGATTACAAGACCATCGGCGATCTGACGAAGTTCCCGGAACTGGTCTGGCTGGACCGTTATTATTATCTGCCGCCGGTCGTCCTGGGTTTTGCCACCTGGGCGCTGTTTGGCTGGGGCGGTCTGGTTGTCGGTTTCCTGTGGAGCACGGTTGCCTGCTACCATGCCACCTTCTGCATCAATTCTCTGGCCCATGTGCTGGGCCGCCCGCGCTATCTGACGGGCGATGACAGCCGCAACAACTGGGCGCTGGCCATCGCGACCATGGGCGAGGGCTGGCACAACAACCATCACCATTATCAGTCGGCGGCCCGCCAGGGCTTCCGCTGGTGGGAGATTGACACCTCCTACTACATCATCAAGGCCATGCAGGCCGTGGGTCTGGTCTGGGACGTGCACGAGCCGCCGGCATCGGTGGTCCGCAACGAACAGCGCCTGGGCACCAAGGTGATCGAGGCCGCAGCATCCCAGCTGGCCGCCAGCTTCCAGGTTGAAAAGCTGACCCAGCAGGTGCGCGAGGCGCTGGCCCATACGCCCACCCTGGCCGAGATTGAGGAGCGCATGCGTCAGGCACGCGATCAGGCCAAGGTCCGGGTGGAGGCGCTGGTCGCCAATATCCAACTGCCGCACCTGCCCACCACCGATGAACTGCGCCTGCGCGCCTCCAAGATGTTCGTCCGCACGCCCAGCATGGATGACATTGTGGAGCGGGCCCGCCAGATCCTGGTGGCCAATATCTGCACGCGCCTGACCGCCGTTCCGGCCTGACCGATAGGGGTATGAGTGGTTTTCGGTCAGCCGGAAACGCCCCCGACAGACCATCCGCCGAACGGGCAATGATGCAGGGCCGGTGCCGTTGGTGCCGGCCTTTGCTTTTGTTCCTTTAGGGCCATGCATATCCGACCCGTTGAATTACCTCGGGCTTTCCCCTTCCCTTCGCGTGTGCGGGACGTTAATTTACGTCCCCAGGGGCGCCTTTCGACGATATGGATTTATGAACATGACCCGTTTTACCACCAGCCTGCTGCTGTCCGCCGCGCTGATCGCCGCGCCGGCAACGGCCCTGGCCCAGTCGACTCCGGCCGCCCCGGCTGCTGATGCTCCGCGCGTTACCGGTGCCGCCGCTGGTGCCAGCAAGGCCTCGTTCTTCGCTTCCGGCAACCTGATCCCGCTGGCTGGTGTCGCCGCTGTCGCGGCTGCCGGTGTGATCGCCGCCACCGTCGGCGGTGGTGATGATGAAAGCGGCCCGCCGGTCGCCACCAGCACCACGACCTCGACGACGACGGCCACCTCGACCCGCTAAACGGTCGGGCCGTTACAGGTCTGAAAGCCCCGCCATCCCCGGATGGCGGGGCTTTCTTCTTTTGCGATGCCGGGTTAGAGCAGTTTACGGGCGACCGTAAACTGCTCCGGCGGCGACTGCCGCCGCGCGGCACGTGCCGCGTGAGCCAAGCCGCGGA
>JAEMSB010000584.1 GCA_016463045.1 Niveispirillum sp. | reverse complement strand
CGCCGGCAGCCCCCGCCGCGGCCGTCAGGGGGAGGGCTGGCACGGGGCCGTCCTAGCCGATGCCGGCGGCGCCTGGCTCGACAGTTTCTCCAGCCCCACCCAGCCGCCACAGCTCTCCTTACGCGACCGCGACGGCAAGGTGCTGACCTGGCTGCAGGAAAACAAGGTGGAAGGGTCCCACCCCTACGCCCCCTACATGGCCAACCATATCAAGCCCGTTTACGGTACCCTGAAAGCCCCGGATGGGGAGACCTTGCACTGGTCCATGCTGAAACCGCCCGGCGTGGACGCGGCCAACCCCGCGCCTGCCATCATCTACACCTATGGCGGTCCCACCTCCCGCGTCGTAACCAAGGGCTGGGGCAGCCGCACGACCTTGTTCCTGCAGGCGCTGGCCCAGTCTGGCTATGTCGTCTTCATGCTGGATAACCGGGGCACGCCGGGCCAGGGCAAGGCATTCCTCGACCAGATCTACAACGCCTTTGGCACCATCGAAAGCGATGATCAGGCGCTGGGGGCCAAGTATCTGAAGACCCTGCCCTTCGTGAAGGCCGACCGCATCGGCATCTATGGCCATTCCTATGGCGGCTACAACACACTGATGAGCCTGCTGCGCCATGGCGATCTCTATGCCGCCGGCGTGGCCGCCGCCCCGGTTAGCGACTGGAAGCTCTACGACACCTTCTACACCGAACGTTTCATCGGCATGCCCGACGCCAAGGGCGGCGTCTATGACAAGGGCGATGCGACCAAGCTGGCGGACAAGCTGTCAAAGCCACTGCTGCTGATCCATGGCATGGCCGACGATAATGTCTTCCTCGACAATTCCGTCCGCATGGCCGCCGCCTTGCAGCAGGCGCGCAAGCCGTTTGACATGATGTTCTATCCCGGCGAACGCCACGGCTTCTACGACACCAACCTCGCCGCCCACTACTACCTGTCCGCCAAAGCCTTTTTTGATCGGGAATTGAAGGGGCGCTGATGGATGGTTCAATCTGAACACCCCTCTTCGTCATCCCGGCGGAAGCCGGGACCCAGGGGCCAAGCGCCGACCTGCCGGCTGCTTTGATCAACGCGGTGTTGAGGTTTGGGCTTGTGGCTCTGGGTCCCGGCTTCTGCCGGGATGACGAAGGGGACTGACAATGGGCATGTGCCTACCCCTTCTTTCTTTTCCCCCAATTGCCTCAAATTACCCTCAACTCCCTGTTCTGTTGATTCCATCCTTTCAGGATTCATTGTTCAGGGGCCGATTTCCCTAATTATCCCAACCCCTTAACCCCCCTTCCTGTGCCGCGGCATACGGCTCTGTGTGCCATATCTTCTGAGTCCCTGTGCCAGATCACCCGGCTTCCTGTGCCATTCTGTCCGGATTGCTGCGCCATATCTCACGGCCCCACCCTCAATCCTGTGCCAGATTGCACGGGCATCCTCTCAAGCCCCTTTGAGAGTCCAGCATTTCTGCGGCTTCCACCCCTCTGTTTGTGCCAAAACTTACGGGTTTCGCAGCAATGAAAGCCCGTTCCTAGGACCGCACCCCCTGCCTGTGCCGGATTTCACGGGGGGCGGAATCCTTTCTGTGCCAGATCTCACGCATCCGATTCTCCCGCGATTCTCCCGATTCCGCCATCCTGTGCCAAAGCTCACGCCCACGCCGCGTCACACGTCTTGTTACTGTGCCGGAACGCACGGGCGGGAATCGGGGATTTTGGTCCTCTCTGTGCCATCTCGCACGGGTCCAATGATTCGCGCTTGATCCTGTGCCCCGGCAATGTTGCTCTGTCACAGTGACAGGGGTCACGGGTTCTTTGGCACTGAAACGGGTGCCCGGTGGGGGGACGTATGGCGGTGCAGGCGAAGGTGGTGAAGGCGGAAATGGCCCGCCCGCGCGTGACGGGCAATGTGCTGGACCTGTCCACCGACCCCACCCTGCCCAAGCCGCGCACCCAGATTGAGGTGATGGAGACGGGCAACGGCCTGACCCTGGCGGACCGCAAGCTTTTCAATGTCTTGCTGGCCTATAGCTGGGACAAGCTGTCCGATCCCGAAGCCCCCCTGCCCCCGTTCCGCGCGTCAACCGCCGACCTCCGCCGTGCCATCGGTGATGATACCGAAAGCAACAATGTCCGTCTGCGCCAATCCTTCGACCGTCTGATGCAGACCCTGGTCCGCTTCCCGTATTGGAGCGAGGCTGACCAGCAATTGAAGGAGGGTGGCTCCCCCCTGCTGGCCTTCCGCGCCCTGCCGCGTGGGTCGGGTTATGCGGAGTGGGAATTTCCGCCGAAGCTGCGTCCCCTGCTGGCCAAGCCTGGCGCCTGGGCGCGCATCCATCTGGCCATCTGTGCGCAGTTCTCCTCCAAATATTCCCTGGCCCTGTATGAGCTGTTGAGCCTACGGGCAAACCTGCGCGAACCGCGCTGGGAAGTGGCGCTGGACGACCTGCGCGAAAGCCTGGGCTGCGCCGACAAGATGCCCAACTACGCGCATTTTCAGCGGCGCGTGCTGGACCCGGCAGTCAGCGAGATCAATGAGCTGTCGGGTCTGGTCATCGACTATCAGGAACTGCGCTCCAACGGTCGGGGCCGCAAGGTCGAAAAGCTGCTGTTCGATGTGAAGAAAAAGTCAAACAGCGAGCTGGTGGCCACCGCCCGCATTACCGAGTTTGCCAAGGCCCCCGTGGGTCGCGCCACGCCCGCCAATGGCACGCGCGATCAGGACACGCCCGACCTGGAGGATGGCCGCACCGACCGCGAACGCGGCCCCGCCGGCACCCTGGGCCTGATCCAGCGCGTGTCGCTGGCCGTGATTGAGGAATTGGTGGCGCAATATCCC
>JAEMSB010000583.1 GCA_016463045.1 Niveispirillum sp. | reverse complement strand
ATCTGGAAGTCGCCATCGGCCCGGATGCGGAGATTTTTACCAAGGGCCCGACCCTGTCCTCGGTCGGCTGGGGTGCACATATCGGCGTGCGGTCGGACAGCGACTGGAACAACCCGGAACCGGAATTGGCCCTGGCGGTCGATGGCAAGGGCCGTGTCCATGGCGCCACTCTGGGCAACGACGTCAACCTGCGGGATTTTGAGGGGCGGTCGGCCCTGCTTCTGTCCAAGGCCAAGGACAATAACGCGTCCTGCGCACTGGGTCCCTTTATCCGCCTGTTCGACGGCAATTTCACCATCGATGATGTCCGCAATGCCGAGGTGACGGTGAGCGTGACGGGCGAGGATGGGTTTGTCCTGAACGGCAAGTCCAACATGGCCTTCATCAGCCGCGATCCGCTGGATCTGGTGGGCCAGACCATTTCCAAGAACCATCAGTACCCGGACGGTTTCGTGCTGTTCATGGGCACCCTGTTCGCGCCCATCGATGACCGCGACGCGCCCGGCAAGGGTTTCACCCACAAAAGAGGCGACATCGTCACGATCGCCAGCCCCCGTCTTGGCAGTTTGTCCAACAAGGTCGTCGGCTGCCATGAGGCGCCGGAATGGAACTTCGGCATCGGTGATCTGATGCGCAATCTGGCCCGCCGCGGCCTGCTGCGCGCCTGATCGCCTTCGCCCTTTCCTGATCTGTCCCCTTCTCCGATCTGTCAATGCAACGCCCCACCCTGGATTACCCATCATGACCCATGCGATTTACCCCAGCCTGCGCGGAAAGCGGGTGCTGATCACCGGCGGCGGTTCCGGTATCGGCGCCGGCCTGGTGGAGGCCTTTGTCCGACAGGGGGCCCGCGTCCATTTCGTCGATGTGGCGGTCCAGGACAGCGAGGAATTGCTGGCCAGCCTGTCAGGTGCCGAGGTGCCGCCGCACTTCCAGCGCTGCGACCTGACCGACCTGGATGCAGTGAAATCCACGATCAACGGCATTATCGCGGCCGAGGGTGGTATCGATGTCCTGGTGAACAATGCCGCCAATGATGACCGCCACAAGGTCGAAGAGGTGACGCCCGAGTACTGGGACAACCGGATGGCGGTGAACCTGCGCCACCTGTTCTTCGCGGCCCAGGCGGTTGCCCCGTCGATGAAGGCCAATGGCGGCGGGGCCATCGTCAATCTGGGCTCCATCTCCTGGCATCTGGCCCTGCCGGAAATCGCCCTGTACCAGACGGCCAAGGCCGCGATCGAGGGCATGACCCGCGCGCTGGCCCGCGATCTGGGCGAGGATAATATCCGCGTCACCTGCGTCGTGCCGGGCGGGGTGAAGACCCCGCGCCAGATGCGCCTCTGGCACAATCCGGAGGAAGAGGCCCGCATGCTGGGCCTGCAATGCCTGAAGCAGCGTGTTGAGCCGCGCGATATCGCGGCAATGGTGCTATTCCTGGCCTCCGACGATGCGCGGCTGTGCACGGCGCACAACTACTTCGTCGATGCGGGGTGGCGATGACCGATCTTTCCTCCATCAAGCCCGACTGTCTGTGGGAACTGGGTGGCACGCTTCTGGAAGGGGCGTGCTGGGACGCGGAGCAGTCCGTGCTCTGGTTTGTGGATATCAAGAAGAAGCATATCCACCGCTTCAACCCAGCTACGGGTGCGCGTGATACGTGGAGCACGCCGGACCAGCCGGGTTTCGTGCTGCCCCGCGCCTCTGGCGGGCTGGTGGTGGGTATGCCCTTTGGGCTTCACCATTTCGATCCGGAAACGGGCAGCTTCACCCGCCTGACCAGTGTGGAGGCCGACCGCCTGGGCAACCGCCTGAATGACGGTTTCACCGACGCCACGGGCCGTGTCTGGTTCGGCAGCATGGATGATGGGGAAAAGGCCGACAGCGGCGCCTTCTACAATTGGACCGGCGGGGAACCTGTACGGGTCTTGGACGGTATCTGCATCACCAACGGCCCGGCGACCAGCCCGGATGGCAAGATCCTGTACCATACCGACACGCTGGGACAGACCCTGTATGCTGCGGATATCCAGGCCGATGGCTCCATCGCCAACCGCCGGGTGTTTGCGAAGATCGGCAAAGATGAAGGCTATCCCGACGGCATGGCCGTGGATGCCGAGGGCTGTGTCTGGACCGGGCTGTTCTTCGGCTGGGGCATCCGCCGCTACGCGCCCGATGGCACGCTTCTGGGTTTTGTGCGCTTCCCGGTATCCAGCATTACCAAGCTGGCCTTTGGCGGGCCTGACCTGAAAACCGTCTATGCGACCACCGCCAACAAGGGCCTGTCGGCGCAGCAGCTGGCCGAACAGCCCCTGGCCGGCGGTCTTTTCACCTTCAAAAGCCCCGTGGCAGGACTTCCGCCCGCAAAGGTGCGCGCATGAGCAGCGATAACAACGCCCCCCGTCGTTTCCGGTCGCGCGAATGGTTCGACGCGCCGGGCCGCGCCGACATGACAGCGCTGTATCTCGAACGCTTCATGAATTACGGCCTGACGCCGAAGGAATTGCGGTCAGGCAAGCCGATCATCGGTATTGCGCAGACGGGCAGCGACCTGTCCCCCTGCAACCGCATCCATGTGGAGCTGGCCAAGCGCACGCGCGACGGCATCCGCGATGCGGGCGGCATCCCGTTCGAATTCCCCGTCCATCCGATTTTTGAGAATTGCCGCCGCCCCACGGCGGCGCTGGACCGCAACCTGGCCTATCTGGGCCTGGTGGAGGTGCTGCACGGCTATCCCATCGACGCCGTGGTCCTGACCACGGGCTGTGACAAGACCACGCCGTCGGGCGTGATGGCAGCCAGTACGGTGGACATCCCGGCCATCGTTCTGTCG
>JAEMSB010000582.1 GCA_016463045.1 Niveispirillum sp. | reverse complement strand
TGCAGGACTATATCGACCGCGCCCCGCCCGAAATGGCGCGCGCCAAATATAGCGCCAGCCGCGAACGCTCGGTCGGGCTTGGCGTCATGGGCTTCCACAGCTTCCTCCAAGCGCGCGGCATCCCGTTCGAAGGCGCGATGGCCAAGTCGTGGAACCTGCGCATGTTCAAACATATCAAGAGCCAGGTGGACGAAGCCTCCATGCAACTGGCGATCGAGCGTGGCCCTTGCCCCGATGCTGCCGATCAGGGCGTGATGGAGCGTTTCTCCTGCAAGATGGCGATCGCGCCAACCGCGTCCATCTCCATCATCTGCGGCGGCACGTCGGCCTGCATCGAGCCGATCCCGGCGAATATCTATACTCACAAGACGCTGTCGGGCAGCTTCTCGATCAAGAACCCCTATCTGGAAAAGCTGCTGGTCGAAAAGGCCAAGGATTCGACCAATGTCTGGAATTCGATCCTGGAGCATGGCGGCTCGGTCCAGCATCTCGACTTTCTGAGCCAGGAAGAAAAGGACACGTTCAAGACCAGCTTTGAAATCGACCAGCGCTGGCTGCTCGAACTGGCCGCGGACCGCACGCCCTATATCGACCAGGCGCAGTCGCTCAATCTGTTCATCCCCGCCGATGTGGAAAAATGGGACCTGCTCATGCTCCACTTCCGCGCATGGGAACTGGGCATCAAGTCGCTTTACTATCTGCGGTCGAAGAGCGTGCAGCGCGCCGGTTTTGCCGGCGGCGTGGAAGCCGACAACACGATCGACGCGCCCAAGTTCGAGATTGGCGAGACCACGGACTATGACGAGTGTCTGGCCTGTCAGTAACGCGCATAACCATGGGCGTGGCGCGACGGTCCATACCGCCGCGCCACCCGGCTTATTTTTCTTCTTCGAACGTCACGGCAACATCGCCATTGGCGCTCAACCGCACGGTGCCGTCGCTTTCGATGTCGGCGATCAGGCCTTGGGAAATATAGTGATGATGCCCTTTGTGGCTCCCTTCCCCGCTGTCCTTCTTGGTCAGCTTGATGCGGTCCCCGTCCATATGGTCGACGGTGCCGACATGCACGCCGTCTGCGCCGATGACTTCGGCATGTTCCTTGATTTGGCTGAATTCAACCATGATTGCGCTCCTGTGCAGGGGGTGGTGTGTCTTGAACGCGCCGTACCCGCGCTGGTTGCGCCTACCCTTTAAAGCGGAGCCGTCCCATGTCCCTTCTCAAAGCCTCCAAAGTTTACAAGCCGTTCGAATATCCATGGGCCTATGAGTTCTGGAAGCGCCAGCAGCAGCTACACTGGCTGCCCGAAGAAGTGCCTTTGGGCGAGGATTGCCGTGACTGGGCGCAGAAGCTGTCCGATCATGAGCGCAACCTGCTGACGCAGATTTTCCGCTTCTTCACCCAGGCCGACGTGGAAGTGCAGGATTGCTACCACGAAAAATATGGCCGCGTGTTCAAGCCGACCGAGGTCAAGATGATGCTGACCGCGTTCAGCAACATGGAAACCGTCCATATCGCGGCCTACTCGCATCTGCTCGACACGATCGGGATGCCTGAAAGCGAATATTCGGCCTTCCTCCAATATAAGGAGATGAAGGACAAGCATGACTATCTGCAACAGTTCGGCGTCGACACGGACGAGGATATCGCCCGCACCCTCGCCATGTTCGGCGGCTTTACCGAAGGGCTGCAATTGTTCGCGTCCTTCGCGATGCTGATGAACTTCCCGCGCTTCAACAAGATGAAGGGCATGGGCCAGATCGTCACCTGGTCGATCCGCGACGAGACGCTGCATTGCGAGGGCATCATCAAGCTGTTCCACGCCTTCTGCGCCGAACGCCAGTGCCTGACCCCCGCGGTCAAGGACGACATCATGGACATGTGCCAGAAAACCGTCCGTATCGAGGATGCGTTCGTCGATCTGGTGTTCGAAATGGGTCCGGTCCCCGGCATGACGCCCAAGGACATCAAGAAATATGTCCGCTACATTGCCGACTGGCGGCTGGGCCAGCTGGGCCTGAAACCCATCTACATGATCGACGAGCATCCGCTCCCCTGGCTCGCCCCGATGCTGAACGGCGTCGAACATGCCAATTTCTTCGAAACCCGCGCGACCGAATATTCAAAGGGCGCGACGCGCGGCCAGTGGAACGAGGTCTGGGACGCGTTCGACCGCCGCAAGACCCGCGCAACGCCCGCCAATGCGGACGAAGCAACCGATCCCGACATGTTCAAGGCGGCGGGCATCGCGGCGGAGTGATTGCCAAATTCGTGAAGGGCATCGGGGTGACATTGCTGTTTGCAATGGTTGCCCTGTGCCTCGCCGTGACGATCGTACCGCCCTTCCTGGACCGCATCTATTATGAAGGGCCGGAAAGCCGCCATTATGACGGCGCGCATTTCTTCAATCCCGATGGTGTGATCGACGTGCCGGCCCCGCCGGGGACGAGCCGGCAGGGCTTTATCGCCCGCTGGCTGCTAGGCAATGACGACCGGCCGCCATGGCCCGACTCTATTGCAGTCAAGCCAGCCCGCCCTGCGCCTTTTGCCGCGCCGCGCGGGATGGTGGCGACATGGGTGGGCCATGCCACGGTGCTGGTGCAGGCGGCGGGCATCAACATATTGACCGACCCGATCTGGTCGGACCATGCCAGCCCCCTGCCCCCCTTCGGCCCCAAGCGGGTCGCGCAGCCGGGCATCCGCTTCGATGATCTGCCCAAGATCGACCTGGTCGTGCTGAGCCACAATCATTACGACCATATGGACCTGCCGACGCTGAAGCGATTGTGGGACCGCGACCGGCCCAAGATCGTCACCAGCCTGGGCAATGACACGATATTG
>JAEMSB010000581.1 GCA_016463045.1 Niveispirillum sp. | reverse complement strand
AAGCTGGACCGCGCGCTTGCCGGCGCTGACATCCCCGTTGACGACGCCCCCGCCCGCCGCGGGCCGAAGCCGGCGCCCAAGCGTGCCGGTGCCGCGGCGCCTGCCAAGCCCCCCGCCAAGGGTCCCGCACCCGGCAATGCCGGCGGTGGAAAGCCGGCCCAGAAGGGTGGAGCGCCGCGTGCGGATCGTCGCCGGTAAGCATCGGGGCCGCCGGCTGGAAACGCCGGCGGGCCGTGACGTGCGCCCGACCAGCGACCGCACCCGCCAGTCGCTGTTCAACATCCTGTCGCATGGCGACTGGATGGAGGATGGCAGCGACGTGCTGGACGGGGCCGATGTGCTGGACGCGTTCTGCGGCACCGGTGCCCTGGCGCTGGAGGCGCTGTCGCATGGTGCCGCACGCGCGGCCTTGCTGGACAAGGCCCGCTCCTCGCTGGACGTTGCGCGCCGCAATGCGGAGATGCTGGGGGAAGGGGCGCAGTGCCGCTTCATCCTGGGGGATGCTGCCAAGCCGCCGCCGGCCCCCTTTGCGGCGCGGCTGGTATTTCTGGACCCGCCCTATGGTCAGGACCTGTCGCCGCCGGCACTGACCGGCCTGTCACGCGCCGGCTGGATCGCGCCGGGAGCCCTGGTCTGTGTGGAGGTCGGGGCAGAGGATGCCTTTGCGTCGCCGCCGGGGTTCGATGCGCTGGATGTGCGTGACTATAGTCAGGCACGCATCCATTTCCTGCGCTACCGGGGCTAATTCAGGCGGCGACCATGGAGGGCGAGGCGATCTCCACCCGGTCACGGCCATTTTTCTTGGCCGTGTAGAGCGCTTCATCCGCGCTGTCCAGGATCACCTCGAAACTGGCGGGTACCGGCCCGACGCCCGTGCTGGCCAAACCGATTGATACCGTGACATGGCCATGCGGGCTGCCGCTATGGCGGATGCCCAGGGCGGCCACCGTTTCCCGGATACGGTCGGCCACGGCGCGCGCGCCGGTCAGATCGGTCTGGGTCAGAAGGACCGCGAATTCCTCCCCCCCGATCCGGGCGGCAAGGTCGCCGCCACGGGCCACGGCGCGGGTGATGGCCAGCGCCACCGACCGAAGGGTCGCGTCGCCCGCGCCGTGGCCATAGGTGTCGTTGAAGCTTTTGAACAGGTCGATATCGATCATCAGGATCGCAGCATCATGCGGCATGCGGGTGACGCGCGCCTGCTCCCGCCGCAGCATGTCATCGAACATGCGGCGGTTGGCGATACCGGTCAGGGGGTCGGTGGTCGCCATACGCTCCAGCCTAGCATTGGCATCGGCCAGCGCCAGTTGTACACGCAACCGCTGCCGGCTTTCCCGGTGCAGCAGGCTGATCAGGGTGATGATACCGCTGATCAACAGGGCGGATGTCAGGCCGATGGTCCAGGCCTTGCGCCGCCAATGTCCGTAAACAAGGTCCAGAGACTGGGCCAGGCTAACCCGCATGGTGGAGCCGGCAACGGCGGTGGAGACAACGAGCCGTGTGCCGTCCAACGCGCCTGGTTCCTCATAGACGGCCAGTGGTTCCCCGACGATGGCCTGCAGGTGGGGATCCTGGCGCAGGTCGCGGCCAATGGCCAGCGGGTCCGCCGGCTGCCGGGCCAGGATGACGCCCTGGTCGAGAAACAGGGTCAGGGCCGATCCTTCATCCAGTTGCAGGTCGGTCAGCAACCCGTCGAAATAGGTCAGCAGCATGGAGGCGACGACCACGCCCCGGAACGATCCATCCGGTCGGTTCAGCCGCATGGACAGCACGATCACCGGGTCCTTGGTCGTGGCCGAAATCAGCGGGCCGGTGATCAGCATCGCGGGATCGTCATTGTCCCGATGATAAGCGAAGTAGGGCCGCCAGGCCCGGCTTTGCCCACGCACGTCATTGCCGCTCGATTCCGCCTCGATGATGCCGTTGACATCCGTCACAAACAGCACACCCAGCGCCTTGGGTGCGGCCGTGTGAGAGAACAGGACCATATCGCGCAGATTTTCGGGCACCTGCTGGAAATCCGGTGAGCTCACCGTGTCGCGCAGGGACGTCAGGACAAAGCGGAACAGATCAACATGTCGGGAGATATCGCGCGCGATGGCACCCGTGAGGTTCACTGCCGCTTCCTGGGCATGATCGCGCGCAGCGGCGCGGTCCTGATAGAGCTGCACCGAGATGATCACGGCCAGTGCTGCGGCCATCACCATACCGAGGATGAAGCCAAGCCAGCCCGTGCTGCGCGTCAGGGCGCGCGCACCTGCCAGGGCAGCCGCAGGTTTCGACGATGTGAACAGATCGCTCATACCGGGAGAATATACCGGTATGGGAATTGGTAAATTACCGGGCCCTTATCCAGGCGGATAGGATTGGTCTGGTCGGTTAATCATTAGAACAGGCTGCCCTGTGGCCCGGCATCGCCCGTTTTGCGGGTTGGCCGCGCGGGGCGTGGTGGAGTGGCAGGCGACGCCCCCTGGCCCTGGCCGATGATCGCACCGGTATTGCCATCCTGAAAGGCAATCGTCACCCTTTGCCCCTCTGTCAGACCAGCGGCGTGGGTTACGGGCTGTCCGTCGCCATCGGTCACCAGGGCAAAGCCGCGCGACAGCACACCGCGATAGGACACGCTTTCCAGCAGACGGCCCAATTGGGCCAGCCGGTCGCCCTTGGCGGACAGGTCGGCCAGATGCGCGCGTTCCATGCGGGTGGGCAGCTCGGACAGGCGGGTGGCCCCATCGATCATGGCGCGCCTGATGGTCCGGTCGGAAAGCCGGTCGGCAATGCGGTGATAGCGTCCCTCCGACAGGCGGATGGCGCTGTCGTCTTCCGCGATCACGATCAGCTGGTC
>JAEMSB010000580.1 GCA_016463045.1 Niveispirillum sp. | reverse complement strand
CCAGAAAAACCAGCCAAAGAACCACCGGATACTGGCCAAAACCACCATCCGAACCTCCGCTCGTCTCAGCACCTCAAAGCACCGTCCCAAGCGGGAGCCGGGGTATAGGACAGGCAGTACCGGACTGGCAAGGGTTATTTTCAAAAAAAATGAAACATTCGTCCTCACGCGCACTACGCGCGCGCGATCTTACCCATAGGCGCAATCATCTATGCCGGATGACATGGGTCCCATCCGTCCCTGTACGGGCGTCAAGCCCCTAAAGAGGAGTTGGGAGCGAAGTTTTTTCCGTCGGCCTATGTCTTTTTGCTCGCATTCCCCCCCCCGGATGGGGATTATGCCAAGCACATCGGTGCGGGAAGCACGGGTCCGCTGCGGCAAACGCATTCTTCAAATGAAGAGCGTCGTTGACAGTGTCGGGGCCGTCACGTCCGCGAACATCCGCCGGGTCCGTAACCCGGCAGCCAATCGGTCAAAAAAGCCAGGAGGAGCGTGGGGATGGAGGTTCGTCAGTGCTGATGAAGCGTTTTGCGATTGCGACCATTGCCCTTGCCGCCCTTGGGGGCGCCGGGACCGCCGCCTTCCTTCACTCCACCAGCCTGTCCACGTCGCCTGCGGCGTTGGAAGCCGCACCTGCCCTCGCCTCCCTGGATGCACAGCAAGGCGCGTCCGCTGCCCCCGATGCCTGGGGCGATGTCGAGAAGGCCGCCGATCCCGTGGAGCGTCGCCTGGTCAATCTGGGCCGTGGCGATACGCTGATGCAGGTGCTGCTGGAAGCCGACGTGCCGCAGCCGCATGCGCAGGAAGCCATCACCGCCCTGAAGGCCGTTTACGACCCCCGCCGTATGAAGCAAGGGCAGCCCGTCGAGGTGATGTTCGACCGGACCGGCGATGAGGACCGATTCGTCGGGTTCGAGTTCCAGCCCGCCGTGGAACGCTCCGTCTCTGTCAGTTTCAACGGCGTGCGCTTCCAGGCCGCCGAAACGGCGAAGAAGCTGGGTCGCCGTGCCGTCGCCGCACAGGGTGAAATCCGTTCGTCCCTGTTCGAATCGGGCCGCGCCGCCGGCGTGCCGATGAATGTGCTGACCGAGCTGATCCGCAACTACTCCTATGATGTCGACTTTCAGCGCGACATTCAGCCGGGCGACCGGTTCGAGGTGCTGTATGAGCAGGTGGTGACCGAGGATGGAGAGGTGGTTGCCGGCGGTAATGGCAATATCCTCTATGCCTCGCTGACACTGTCCGGCAAGGAGCAGGCCATCTACCGCTATGAGGACAGCCAGGGCATCGCGGAATTCTTCAATGCCCAGGGTTCCTCGATTCGCAAGGCCCTGCTGAAGACCCCCATCGACGGTGCCCGCCTGTCGTCGGGTTTCGGCATGCGCCGCCACCCGGTGCTGGGTTATTCCAAGATGCATAAGGGTGTGGATTTCGCTGCTCCCACGGGCACGCCGATCTATTCCGCCGGTGCCGGTGTCGTGGATGAGATCGGGCCGAACGGGTCCTACGGCAACTATATCCGCATCCGGCACAATGGTGAGATTTCCACCGCCTATGCCCACATGTCGCGATTCGGTGCCGGCATGCGCAAGGGCGCACGCGTGGCCCAGGGCGATGTCATCGGCTATGTCGGCACCACGGGGCGTTCGACCGGTGCGCATCTGCATTATGAGATCGTGAAGAATGGGCAGCAGGTTAATCCTCTGTCGGTGGCGGTGCCCACGGGCCGCAACCTGGAAGGCAAGGAACTGGCCCGTTTCAAGGGCGTGATGGCCAGCCTTCAAGAACGCTTCGAGGCCGGGGGCGATCAGGCCGCAGACGGCATCGGCCTTGTCTCCGCCACGCCCAAGGCCGCCAAGCCGTCCAAGGCGAGCTGCGACCGCAAGCGCGGCTGCTGATCGCCTTTCAGACCACGCAAGGGCAAAGAAAAGCCCGGCCGAATCGCTTCGGCCGGGCTTTTTGCTGCCATGACGCTCAGTGCAGTGTGCGCGCCTGCCCCCAGGCCGACTCGCCAGCGGGCGGCAGAGGACCATGGGCGGGTTCACCCTGGATCAGCAGCCCGTCCTCATTGGCATCCACCCGCACCGGTGTGCCGGGGGCGACCTTGCCTTCCAGGATGCGGGTGGCCAGCGGGTTCTGCAATTCCCGCTGGATCACACGCTTCAGGGGGCGGGCGCCATAGACAGGGTCATAGCCCTTATTGGCCAGCCACTCCTTGGCAGCGTCGGTCAGTTCCAGGGCCAGGTCCCGGTCGGCCAGCATCTTGGTCAGCCGGCCCAACTGCACCTCGACAATGCCCGACATATTGCCGCGCGACAGGCGGTGGAAGATCAGGATCTCGTCCAGACGGTTCAGGAATTCCGGCCGGAAGGAGCCACGCACCACCTCCATCACTTGGCCCCGCGCCGTTGAACTGTCCTCTCCATCCGGCAGGTTGGCCAGGAATTCAGAGCCGAGATTGGAGGTCATGATGATCAGGGTGTTGCGGAAATCCACCGTGCGCCCCTGGCCATCGGTCAGGCGGCCGTCATCCAGCACCTGCAGAAGGATGTTGAAGACATCGGGATGCGCC
This sequence comes from Niveispirillum sp., assembly GCA_016463045.1. Taxonomy (GTDB): domain Bacteria; phylum Pseudomonadota; class Alphaproteobacteria; order Azospirillales; family Azospirillaceae; genus Niveispirillum. The sequence continues at coordinate 273 of JAEMSB010000580.1, read as the reverse complement.
TTCTCCACCTCATCAAACAGCACCACCTGATAGGGGCGACGGCGCACCGCCTCGGTCAGGGCGCCGCCCTCGTCATAACCGACATAGCCCGGAGGCGCGCCGATCATGCGGCTGACCGCGTGCTTTTCCATATATTCGGACATGTCGAGCCGAACCATCGCCGTCTCGTCATCGAACAGGAACTCCGCCAACGCCTTGGTCAGCTCCGTCTTGCCCACGCCCGTGGGGCCGAGGAATAGGAAACTGCCCATAGGGCGGTTGGGGTCCTGCAAG
>JAEMSB010000579.1 GCA_016463045.1 Niveispirillum sp. | reverse complement strand
CAGCATGACGGGATTAGCGAAAGGGTCCTGCTTGGCATCGGCGCTGAACCGGTCAAGCTGCGCCATCAGATCGCCCGCCAGGGCGCGCACATCCAGACCCTTGGGCGCCGGGAAGCGCGCCTGTTTAGTGGACAGCAAAGCCCCCTTGGCCGTAGTAGTGCCCAGGAATTCCAGATCAGACGGGGCGGCGGCTTGGGGCATGGCGGGGTCCAGCGGCATGGGGGCTTCCATCTTCTGCGAAAGGGCCGCATTCTGTTGCGGCGCAGCGTCGCAGGGTGGGGTAATTTCACTACATCTGTCAACGCCGAAAGGGGTATGGCGGACATAATCAGTCTGCATCACCCCCCAGGATTGAAGTGATAGATTAAAGGAGACAGGCTTCTCTGGCGATAGATTACTTGTAACGTCGTTCGCTTACATGTTGGATCGGGACAAGGGTGTTGCGCATGCACAGCAGTCCGGCGGACAGAGAAGACAGTGTCGGAGAGGGCGCCCAGACACGGGCCATCGCCCTGCTGAGCGACGCCGCCACCCATGGATTGCCACCCGGAAACAAGGTCGACCGGATCGACACGCACGCAGCCCGCATTTTCATGGCCGGCGACCGTGCGTTCAAGATGAAGCGGGCCGTCACCTTCCCTTTCTTCGACTATGCCACCCTGTCGCAGCGCCTTGGTGCGTGCGAGGCGGAACTGGCCCTGAACCGGCGGACAGCGCCGTCGCTTTATCTGGGTGTTGGCGGGCTGGTCCGGGATGGCAATGGCCCTATCCGTCTGGTTGAACAGGCACCGGTGGCCGCCGATGGTGGGCCGGACCCGTCGGTGCTGGAATATCTGGTCACCATGCAGCGTTTTGCGCAGACAGCGCTGTTGGACCGGATGGCGGCGGACGGCACCCTGTCGCCCGCCATCATGCGCGATCTGGCCGCCACGATTGCGGAATTCCATGAGAGTGCTGAACCCAGGCCGAATGCGCCCGGCATCGAGGAGATGGCCGATCTGGCCCATACCAACATCGGCGAGATGCGCAAACATGGAACCCTGTTTGACACTGGGGCCGTGGACCGGCTGGATCGCGCCACACGACAGGCATTGGCAACGGGCGGCGACCTGATCGACCGGCGGCGGGACGCCGGCTATATCCGCCACTGCCATGGTGATCTGCACCTGCGCAATATCGTCATGCTGGACGGGCGGCCTGTGCCTTTCGACTGTGTCGAATTCGGTGACCGCATCGCGGTGACGGATGTTCTCTATGATCTGGCTTTCCTGCTGATGGATCTGGAACATCGCCGCCTGCGCAGCCATGCCAATATCCTGTTCAACCGCTATCTGGACCTGACCGGCGATCTGTCAGGCCTATCGCTGCTGCCACTTTTCATGTCGGTGCGCGCCGCCATCCGTGCGCATCTGACGGCCTCCGCCGCTGCTGGGCAGGCCGATGCGGACAAGGCGGCGGTGATGCGGGCGGAGGCGCAATCCTATCTGGCGCTGGCCAACCGGCTGCTGTCGCCGCCGCCGGCCCAACTGCTGGCCATTGGCGGCCTTTCCGGCACGGGCAAGACCACCCTGGCCCGCGCCCTGGCCCCGACACTGGGGCCAGCACCGGGGGCAGTGATCCTGCGGTCGGACGCGCTGCGCAAATCCCTGGCCGGCGTGGCGGAGGATCAGGCCCTGCCCGACAGTTTTTATGGCCCCGACCATTCAGACCGCACCTATGCGGAGATGGCGGGACGCGCCGGTCTGGCCCTGGACGGGCATCATGCCGTCATCTGCGATGCCGTCTATGCCCGCCAGGATCAGCGTCAGGCGGTGGAAGACGTGGCCCAGGCCGCCGGCGCCGGCTTTACCGGCCTGTGGCTGGTCGCCGATCAGGCCGTCACCCTGGCCCGCGTGGCACGGCGGCGCGGCGATGCGTCGGACGCCACCACCGCGATTGTCCGCCGTCAGGCCGCCTATGATCTGGGCGACATGCGGTGGGAGGTGATCCCCGCCAGCGGCAATGCCGACGAAACCACCGCGATTGCCCGCCGCCACATAGCGCGCTGATCCCCCTACCCTGTTCTTCGACAATTTTGTGGACCATCTGTTATGATGGGACCGGTTCCGGGTGATCCATGTCAATGCCCGGCACCGGGTATAGCGTGATGCTGGGTCAAGGATGCGTTTCCAGGCGGCAATGGCCCGCGAAACGGCAGAAGGGGGACCGGTCATGGCTTTCCGCAAGATCACCTGTTTCGTTACCGGCGGTGCGCGCGATGCCGCCGCCTTGGGGTCGGCATTGCTGCTGGCGACACCGGCCAAGGGCAATGTCGCCGCCCTTTATCTGCGCGCCGACCCGCGCGATGTGATGCCGATGGTGGGCGAGGGCCTGTCCGGCGCCCTGATCCAGGATTTGATGAAATCCCTGGAACAGGAGAACAAGAGCCACGCCGCCAAGGCCCGCGACCATCTGGACAAGGCGCTGGCCGCCGCCGGTGGCGTCTATTGCGAGCGGGCACCCGGCAGCGACCGCGTCAGCGGCAGCTTCACCGAAGCGGCCGGCGTGACGGAGGATGTCATGGCCGCCGCCGCTCGACTGTCCGATGTCACCGTCTTCCCGTCGGTCGCGAACGAGGACCGGACTGCGGTTCTGGTGGGTCTGGAGGCGGCCTTGCTGGAAGGCGGGCGTCCCCTGCTGGTCGCGTCGGAGCAGACGCCCCTTGTCCTGGGGCGCCGCGTCGCCATCGCCTGGAACGGTCGCACCCAGTCGGCCCGCGCCCTGGCCCTGGCCATGCCCTTGCTGACCGGTGCCGATGCGGTGCATGTGCTGGGTGTCGATACGCTGCGCACCGACGCAGACGAAGCAG
>JAEMSB010000108.1 GCA_016463045.1 Niveispirillum sp. | reverse complement strand
AGTTCGGCCCCCACCGGCACGCGGAAGAACAGGCGGGCGGTACCGCGCAGGGGGCCTTGTGTCTCCATGGCCCAGATGCCGTCCGACGATCCCGACGTCCATTGCCATTTCGATCCCTGGTCGGTGCCCACCCACAGCCGTCCCATGCTGTCGAAGGCGCAATTGTCGGGACAGGAGAACCAGCCATTTTCCGTGGTGGCCTTGTTGAAACTGGCCCCCGTCTTCGGGTCGGCGGGATTGCCAGCCTTGACCAGGATCTCCCACGTGAACTTCTGCGCCGCATGGTCGCCACCGGGCGGCACCATTTCCACGATATGGCCCCAGCTATTGGCCGGGCGTGGGTTGGCGGCATTGGGGCGGATCTGGGTCGGGTGGATGGGATCGTCGGGCAATCGGTCGTCATTATTGGTCAGCATGACATAGACCAGACCGGTCTTGGGATTGACCTCCACATCTTCCGGCCGGTCCATGCGCGTGGCTCCCACCAGGGTGGCGGCGATGCGGGCCGCGATGACCACATCGCCTTGATCCTTGAAGCCATTGGCCGGCGTCAGCGGCCCCTGCCCCTGCACCAGCGGCAGCCAGGTGACGGTACCATCGGCATCAAACCGCGCCACGGACAGAGTCCCCTCGTCCAACAACTTCATATTGGCCTTACGGTCCGCCGGGTCATACTTGCTCTTGGACACGAACCGGTACACATGCTCAAATCGCTGATCGTCGCCCATGTAGACAACGGCCCTTCCATCCTTGTTCAGGGTGACGCCCGCGCCTTCATGCTTGAACCTTCCCAGCGCCGTCAGCTTGCGCGGCGTGCTGGTGGGATCATAGGGGTCGATCTCCACGATCCAGCCATAGCGATTCGCGCCGTAAGGTTCCTTGTTGATATGGAACCTTTCATGGAATCGGCCCCACTGGTACCAGGGGGACGGCACGGTCATCCGGTCGTAATTGCGCTGTTCGGGATGGGTCTGGTCGATGGTCCCCATGAAGTAGCCATCGATATTCTCCTCTCCCGACAGGACCGTGCCCCAGGGGGTGACGCCGCCGGCGCAATTATTCAGCATGCCGATGACGGTGCGGCCCTCGGGATCATCCTTGGTCTTCATGCGGGCATGGCCGGCAGCCGGTCCCGTGAAGGACATCTTGGTGTTCAGCGCATTGATGCGGCGGTTGAACTTGCCACCCTTCACATAGGCCCACTTGCCATCCTTGCCTCGGCGGACCTCCACGATGCTGCCCGAATGGGCCGCCATCTCGATATCCACCATCTCCTTGGTCACGGATTCGGGCGGGTATTTGTCCTGCCCCTCGGGCGCAAGGCCGGGGAACATCATTTCGGCCTGGGTGTACTCATGGTTCACCCACAACAGGCCGTGATCGGCGCTGCTGCTGCCCTGCGGCAGGGGATAGAAGGCGGTGAAGTCGCAATTATAGCCGAACTGCTTCAACTGGCTGTCGGCAGTCTGCTTGTACGGATCGAAATCCGGGCTGTCGGCGAACAGCGGGTCGCCCCAGCGGATCAGGACATCGGCGTCATATCCCGGCGCGACATGGTGCTTGGCGTCGATGCCGCGCGTCAGTTCCTCAAAATTGAACCCGAATCCGGCCTGTTTGCCGGCGGCACTCGCCGCCTGCGCCTTGGCCTCACCCGCGATCAGGGCCACAGGCACGGCAGGCGCAAAGGCCGCGATGGCGCTGGTGCCCAGCATGCCGCGCAGGATGTCGCGCCGGCCCAGCCGTGCCTGCACCACCTCGCCAAAGGTCGGTTCACTGTCCGGCGACGCACCCTTGTCCTGGATGGCTTCAAACTCTTCATGGGTCAGGAAACGGTTCTCGGACATGGGACGCACAGGCTCCGGCGGGAAAAGGGGCTTTGTCAGCCTACATACGCTTCTCAAGCTACAGTTATTTGACAGACCGGTACCTCACGGACAGGGCGGCGATGTGACACAGGCGACAGATTCCGCATCGCCAAACGGAAAGGCCGGCTTTGTCACCTTGCCGTGCGCCTGCGAACTGGCTAGCTTCACAGGCTGGTAAGATTGCTGGGACCCTTTCCCGGTGGCGCCCGCATCGGGAAGGCCGCCAGGGGTTCCCCTGTTCGGAACGGAGCCGATGAAGTTTACCCGTCGTGCCGCCTGTGCGGCCCTTGCGCTTTTCATGTCCACCGCCGCCACGGTCGCGCCCGCTTTCGGGTTCGAACCGGCCATCGTCTTCGACATGGGCGGGCGGTTCGACAAGTCGTTCAATGAAGGGGCCAATAACGGCGCCGAACGGTTTAAGAAGGATACGGGCACCAATTTCCGCTGGTTTGAGGTCACGAACGAGGCGCAGCGCGAACAGTTCCTGCGCCGTCTGGCCAGCCGTAACGCCGACATCATCGTCTCGGTCGGTTTCTCCATGGCCCCCAGCGTGGAAAAGGTGGCGAAGGAGTTTCCGAATGTCCGCTTCACCCTGATCGACGGCAATGTGAACCTGCCCAACGTGCAGTCGATCGAGTTTGCCGAACATGAAGGCTCCTATCTGGTCGGCGTTCTGGCCGCCATGGCGTCCAAGACGGGGACGGTGGGCTTTGTCGGCGGCATGGATATCCCGCTGATCCGCCGCTTTGCCTGCGGCTATGAGCAGGGCGTGAAGGCTACCAACCCCAAGGCCAATGTCCTGGCCAACATGGCCGGCTCCACGCCTGCCGCCTGGGCCGATCCGACGCGCGGTTCCGAACTGGCCAAGAGCCAGTTTGACCGGGGCGCGGACGTGATCTTCGCCGCCGCCGGCCAGACCGGCATGGGCGTGCTGCAGGCAGCAAGTGACGCCGGCAAGCTGTCCATCGGTGTGGACAGCAACCAAAACCATCTGTTCCCCGGCAAGGTGCTGACCTCCATGGTCAAGCGTGTGGACGTGGCCGCCTATGAGGCGTTCAAGACCGCGCAGGACGGCACCTGGAAGGCGGGCCACCGCCGTCTGGGCCTGAAGGAGGATGGCGTGGGCTGGGCCTTCGACGACAATAACAAGGCGCTGATCACGCCCGCCATGAAGGCGGCTGTGGACAAGGCCACCGCCGACATCAAGTCCGGCGCCCGCACCGTCGCCAATTATGACGACGCCAAGGGCTGCAAGTACTGATCGTCCCCTGACTGACTTAGCGCCTGAGCAGGACCCATGTCGGCCGCCCCCCCTTCCGTTTCCTCCGCCTGGGCGGTCGAACTTGTCGGCATCGACAAGCGATTCGGCCCCGTCCATGCCAACCGCGACGTAACGCTGCGTTTCGCCCCTGCCAGCATCCATGGGCTGGTGGGGGAAAACGGCGCCGGCAAATCGACCTTGATGAGCATCCTCTACGGCTTCTATGAGGCTGACGGGGGTGAGATCCTGGTGCGCGGCAAACAGGTGAATATCCGCACGCCGCAGGACGCGATCCGTCTCGGCATCGGCATGGTGCATCAGCATTTCATGCTGGTGGAGACCTTCACGGTCTTGGAAAACCTGCTGCTGGGGCATGAGGGCGGGCCGGTTCTGGGCCCCGCCATGGCCCGCGCACGGGCAGAGGTGCAGGCCCTGGAACAGCAGTTCGGGCTGGAAGTGCCGCTGGACGCCCTGGTCTCCGACCTGCCCGTCGGCGTGCAGCAGCGCGTGGAAATCCTGAAGGCGCTCTATCGCGGGGCAGAGGTGCTGATCCTGGACGAACCCACCGCGGTTCTGTCCCCGCCGGAGGTGGAGCAGCTGTTCCGTATCCTGGAACGGCTGCGACAGCAGGGGCGCACCGTCCTGCTGATCACGCATAAGCTGAAGGAAATCATGGCCATCACCGACCGTGTGTCGGTGCTGCGCCGGGGTCAGGTGGTGGCGGAATTCATCACCGCTCAAACCGACCGTCAGGCCCTGGCCGACGCCATGGTGGGGCGTAAGACCTCACTGTCCGTGGACAAGGCGCCGGCCACGCCCGGCCCCGTGCTCTTGTCGGCGCAAAATGTGAACGTCATTGATGCGCGCGGCGTAACGACGCTCAAGGATGCCTGCCTGAATGTGCGGGCAGGCGAGATTGTGGGCATCGCCGGTGTGGCCGGCAATGGCCAGTCGGAATTGCTGGAAGTTCTGTCCGGCATGTGCCGTTTCGATAGCGGAACGGTTACGCTGAAGGGCGATGAAATCGGCCCGGCCACGAAATATGATGCGGCCGATGCGCGGCGCCGGGGCTTGGCCCATGTGCCCGAAGACCGTCTGAAACTGGCCGTGATCAAGGAATTCCCGGCCCATGAAAGCGCCATCCTGGGCTATCACCAGGACAAGGGCCTGTCCAAGGGCTGGCGGCTGGACTGGAAGCGCGTGGTCGCCAAGACCGTTTCGTTGATGGAACAGTTCGACGTGCGCCCCGGCAACCCCAATCTGCGCACTTCGCTTTTCTCCGGCGGCAATCAGCAGAAGCTGGTGATGGCCCGCGAAATGGACCGGGAACCGGACATCCTGCTGGTGGGACAGCCGACGCGCGGCGTGGATATCGGCGCCATCGCCTTCATCCACCGTCAGCTGGTCAGCTTGCGCGACCGGGGCAAGGCCATCCTGCTGGTCTCCGCCGAACTGGACGAGATCCTGGCGCTCTCTGATCGCATCCTGGTGATGTGCGACGGGGAGATCGTGGGCGAACTGTCGGCGGCAGAAGCGAATGAGAGCCGGATCGGCACGATGATGGCGGGCATCAAGGACACACCCGTCCCAGAAGCGGTTGCTGCAGAGGTTTCGGCATGAGTGCGGGTGCGGGTTCCGACAATCTTCCCTGGTGGGCGACCGGCCTGCTGCTGCCCGTGGTGAATGTCACCCTGGCGCTGCTGGTGTCCGCCCTGGTCATCTTCGCCATTGGGGAGGACCCGGTGGGCGCGCTCGGCACCATGCTGCGCGGTGCCGTCGGCACGGGCGAGGGCATTGGCTATACGCTATATTACGCGACCAGCCTGATCTTCACCGCACTCGCCGTCGCCATCGCCTTCCATGGCGGGCTGTTTAATATCGGCGGGGAGGGGCAGGCCTATATTGGCGGCCTGGGCGTCGGTCTGGTCTGTCTGGCCCTGCCCGGCTGGCCCTGGTGGGCGGCCCTGCCTCTGTCGGTGCTGGGCGGTGCGGCCTTTGGCGCGTTCTGGGCTGCGATCCCCGGCTGGCTTCAGGCCTATCGCGGCAGCCATATCGTCATCACGACCATCATGTTCAATTTCATCGCGTCCTCGCTGATGGTCTATCTGATGGTCAATGTGCTGATCAAACCGGGCCAGATGTCACCGGAAAGCGAGACGTTCAGCACCTCCATGTTCCTGCCCATGATGGCCGACATGATGGCCGGCATCGGGATCGAGATGGCGTCCTCGCCGCTGAATTTCTCGCTGTTCTTGGCGCTGTTGGCCTGCGTCGGCGTCTGGGCCTTCATCTGGCACACGCGCTGGGGCTTCGCGCTGCGCGCCACCGGCGCCAATGAGAATGCGGCCCTTTATGCCGGCATCGACCCCCGGCGGGTCATCGTCATCACCATGGCCCTGTCGGGTGCCTTGGCGGGTCTGCTGGGCGTGAACGAATTGCACGGGGTGCAGCATCGCCTGATGCTGAATTTCCCCGCCGGTCTGGGCTTTACCGGCATCGCCGTTGCCCTGATGGGCCGCAACCATCCCGCCGGCATCATCCCCGCCGCCCTGCTGTTCGGCGCGCTCTATCAGGGTGGCACCGAACTGGTGTTTGATTACCCGACCATCAGCCGGGAGTTGGTGGTGGTGATACAGGGCGTGGTCATCCTGTTCGCCGGTGCCTTGGAACATATGTTCCGTCCGGCGCTGGTGCGCCTCTTCTCCCGCCGCCCCGCTGTGGCGGCGTCCAAGCCGGCGGGGGCCTGATCCCATGGAAATGTTCCTGACGCTTCTGTCGCTGCTAGACAGCACGGTCCGCCTCGCCACCCCGCTGCTGCTGGCAGCGCTGGCCGGGTTCTATTCGGAACGGGCCGGCGTGGTTGATATCGGGCTGGAGGGCAAGATGCTGGTGGCGGCCTTCGCGGCTGCCGCCACCGCCGCCCTGCACGGCTCCGCCTGGTTGGGCCTGGGTGCCGGTATCCTGGCGTCGGTCATCCTGGCCCTGCTGCACGGCTTTGCCTGCATCACGCATAAGGGCAATCAGGTCGTGTCCGGCGTGGCGCTGAACATCGTGGCCCTGGGCCTGACGGCGGTGCTGGGCAATGCCTGGTTCGAAATGGGTGGCCGCACCCCCAACCTGCCCGCTGACGCCCGCTTCGGCGAAATCACCCTGCCGCTGGCAGAGGCGTTGCGCGGCGTGCCCCTGCTGGGTCCCCTCTATTTTGAGCTGATCAGCGGCCATAACATCCTGGTCTATCTGGCCCTGGCCATCGTGCCGCTGACCTGGTGGATCGCCTACCGCACCCGCTTCGGCCTGCGCCTGCGCGCCGTCGGCGAAAACCCCGCCGCTGTGGATACTGCCGGCATCTCCGTCACCAAGCTGCGCTATCAGGCGGTCCTGATCGCGGGATTGCTCTGCGGCATCGCCGGCGCCTACCTGTCCACCGCACAAGGGGCTGGGTTCCAGACCAACATGACGGCGGGCAAGGGCTTCCTGGCGCTGGCCGCCTTGATCCTGGGCAAGTGGAAGCCGGTGCCGACCCTGTTCGCCTGCCTCCTGTTCGCCTTCGCCGACGCGTTGCAGACGCGGTTGCAGGGCGTGGCCCTGCCCGGCATCGGCGAGGTGCCGGTACAGTTGATCGAGGCCCTGCCCTATCTCTTGACCGTCCTGCTGCTCGCCGGATTCGTCGGCAAGGCCACCCCGCCCAAGGCCAGCGGGCGTCCTTATGTGAAGGACCGATGAGGGCATACCGTAGGTCAGGTCGAGCCAAAGGCGAGCCCTGACAGAAATGGATCGAAGGCCTTTTCCGTCAGGGCGAGGCTCCGCGTCGACCTGACCTACGACGCCTCCGCTTGCGTCTCCGCCACCGGTGCCAGCGCCAATTTCGACGCCACGATGGCGGCCTGGGTACGGCTGACCACGCCCAGGCGGCGCAGGATCACCGTGACATGCGCCTTCACCGTGGTTTCAACGACGCCCATCTCGTACGCGATCTGCTTGTTCAGCTTGCCCTCGGCAATGCCGCCCAGCACGCGCAGCTGCTGCGGCGTCAGGCCCGCCACGCGGGCGGCCATGTCGGCATCGGCCACGGGGGCCTGGGCATGGGCCGGCGTGCCGGCACGGGGCAGCCAGACGGCACCGTCCAGGACGGCGCGGATGGCATCGCCAATGTGGGTGATGGGCGCTGATTTCGGCACGAAACCCGCAGCGCCATATTCCATGGCGCGGTGGATGGTAGCCGCATCCTCGGATGCCGACACCACGATGATGGGAATGGTCGGGTGTTCGTTGCGCAGCAGCGCCAGACCGATCAGCCCGTTCATGCCCGGCATATGCAGGTCCAGCAGGATGGTGTCGATGGCCGGCTCGCGCTTCAACACGGCCTCCACATCGCCGAAACTGGCCGCCTCCACGGTGGTCAGGTCGGGCATGGTGCCCGCCACCGACTGGCACAGGGCTGCACGCATCAATGGATGGTCGTCGGCCACAAGCACCCGGATCGACATCTGTTCCGCCCCCTCCCGCGACATTTCTCGTGGCTGTTCCGCCACTGTTGTTGAAACAGATTGAATGCCCTTCACGCCCGCGACGCAAGCCCGCTTTTGACAAAAAAGAATATGGCGGGTGGTTTTCACCACCCGCCCAAGTCTTTAGGGGGAAATCGCAACCACCGACCGATGATCAATCATCGGCGTAGATGTCGATATCCTTGGTTTCCTTCACGAACAGCATGCCGATGACCAGCGTGCCGGCCGCGATGATGATCGGGTACCAGAGACCGGAATAGATGTCGCCAGTGGCCGCCACGATGGCCAGGCTGGTGGTCGGCAAGAACCCGCCGAACCAGCCATTGCCGATGTGATAGGGCAGCGACATGGAGGTGTAGCGGATGCGGGTGGGGAACATTTCCACCAGCATGGCGGCGATGGGGCCGTACACCATGGTGACATAGATGACCAGGATGGTCAGCAGCACCACCAGCATCGGCTTGTTCATGGCCGCATTATCGGCCTTGGCCGGATAACCGGCGGCGACCAGCGCGTCGCCGACAGCCTTGGTGAAGGCGGCACCGGCGGCCTTCGGATCGGCCGGGGCGGCGGACGGGCCATGGCCCAGGTTCACTTCCGTCTTGGTGGCAACGCCGCTGCCATCATAGCTCTCGATGCTGACGCCACCCACCCGGATCTGGGCGATGGTGCCGGCGGGGGCGGCCTCGTTGCTGTACGGAATGCCCTTGGCCACCAGGGCTGACTTGGCAATATCGCAGCTGCTGGTGAACTTCGCCGTCGCGGTCGGGTTGAACTGGAACGAGCATTCGTTCGGGTCGGCAACCACGACCACGGGGGAGGTGGCGACCGCCGTTTCCAGCGCCGGGTTGGCGAAATGGGTGATGGCCTTGAACAGCGGGAAGTAGGTGATGATGGCCAGCACCAGACCCGCCATGATGATGGGCTTGCGACCGATCTTGTCCGACAGGCTGCCGAAGAAGATGAAGAAGGGCGTGCCGACGGCCAGCGCGATGGCGATCAGGATGTTGGCCGTAAACGCATCAACCTTCAGGATGGAGGTCAGGAAGAACAGGGCATAGAACTGACCCGTGTACCAAACCACCGCCTGACCGGCGACTAGGCCGAACAGGGCCAGGATGACGACCTTCAGGTTCTTCCAGTTGCCGAACGCTTCGGTCAGCGGCGCCTTGGAATGCTTGCCCTCTTCCTTCATCTTCACGAAGGCCGGGCTTTCATTCAGCATCAGGCGGATCCAGACGGAAATGCCCAGCAGGACGATGGAGATCAGGAACGGGATACGCCAGCCCCAGTTCTCGAAGTCTTCCACCGACATCGACGTGCGGCAGGCCAGGATGATCAGCAGCGACAAGAACAGGCCCAGCGTCGCCGTGGTCTGGATCCAGGCGGTGTAATTGCCGCGCCGTCCATGGGGCGCATGTTCGGCCACATAGGTCGCCGCACCGCCATATTCACCACCCAGCGCCAGACCCTGCAACAGGCGCAGGACGATCAGGATGACCGGGGCGGCAATGCCGATGCTGGCATAATTGGGCAGGATACCGACGATGAAGGTCGAGGCACCCATGATAAGGATGGTAACAAGGAAGGTATATTTGCGGCCGATCATGTCGCCCAGGCGACCGAACACCAGCGCGCCGAACGGACGCACAAAGAAACCGGCGGCAAAGGCCAGCAGCGCGAAGATCAGGCCGGCGGTGGGGTTCACGCCGGAGAAGAACTGCTTGGCGATGACGGCTGCGAGCGAGCCGTACAGGTAGAAATCATACCATTCGAACACGGTGCCAAGCGAAGAGGCGAAGATCACCTTCTTCTCTTCCTTGGTCATCGGGGCTGGTGCCGCCCCGCCCACTGCCACATTAGCCATGTGCCCTCCCTTTTGCGCATATCGGCGACAAACGGACCGGCCCCGGCGATATTATGCGCCACCCGCCGGGCAGCCTGTTATGGGCGTCCGGGTCGATCCTTGAGGCTTCCACGATGGGACAGGCGGAAGGTTAACGCAGCCCCGACCTTGGTCGCTGCGACCTTGGTCCAGAGGCTTGAAACCATTACGAAATTTGTGCAGCGCAACAAGAGGGATGTTAACTCTTGCCCAACCGGCGACTCTCGATATGCAGGTCGAAGGCGACCCCCAGCATGATGGCCATCTGTTCCAGATAGGCGGCATCCGGGTCCGACCACAGGCGCTTGCGGCCCCCCTGTTCACAGCACAGCACCGCCACGGCCCGTCCGCCCGTGGACACGACATGGTCCAGAAGCGAGCGTACATCGCGTTGCAGCAGGTAATTCTTCAAGCACGCGGTCGCGGGATGGGTCATGGCATCATCCGCCACGACACGCCTGTCGCGGCGCAGCGCCTCGAAATAGGGGGCGCTGTCGGCTTCGCGCAGCTTGGTGCCGCGCAGGACCCGGGCGTCGCGGGCATCGTAAAGGGCGGCACACTCGATGGCCCGGCCATCGCCTTCATCAAAAAACCAGACGCTGCCGCTGCTGACGCCCAGATCCTCGACAATGTCCCGGCAGGCCGCCTCGAACACGGGGGGCAAATCCTCAGCCCGCCCGCGGAACGCCGCCAGGGCCGACCGCAAATGCCGCATGCACGCCTCCGCCGCCCATCCAGGGAATAAGCATGCGGGGGCCGTGACGTTGCGGCAATGCAATTATTGAATGAGGTCAACCCATCAAGGCGCTGATGCGCCGCGACAGGGCGGCCAGATGCGCGCGCTGCCCGTCGGTCAGGCCCGATGGCCCCACTTTTAGCTGCTCCAGCGCCGTGACGGTGCGGTCCACATGGCGCAGGGCCACCGTCACCTTGTCGC
>JAEMSB010000578.1:506-2853 GCA_016463045.1 Niveispirillum sp. | reverse complement strand
GGCCAAGGATCAGGCGCGCACCGCCGCCCTGGCCGAAGGTATCCAGCAGGGCCGGCAGCAGGCGGAGGTCGAGGCGCAGCAGGAACTGTCCAATGCGCTCCGCAGCGTGGAGAACAGCCTGAAGCAGCTTGTGACGGTGCAGAACGCGCAGGCACAGATGCGGCAGGAAAACACCGCCCGCATCGCGCTGGCCATCATGCGCAAGCTGTGGCCCGGCCTGGTGGAGCGGCAGGGTCTGGCCGAGATCGAAGTGGTGATTGCCGCCTTCATGGAAGAACTGGTGGAAGAGCCCAAGCTGGTCTTCCGCGTCAATGAACGCTGGTTCGATGAATTGCGCGGACGTATCGACGACATGGCCCTTCGCCATGGCTTCGCCGGGCAGGTTACCGTCCTGGCCGACCCGAAGCTGAGCCAGATGGATGTGAAGGTGGATTGGGCCGCCGGCGGCGCGGAGCGCGAGGTCGGGCGGCTGTGGACGGAGATCGAGCGTATTGCCGGCGATGTCCTGGCGGATTTCCCTGGTGGGCCGAAGGATGCGATCCTCGCACCCAAACGTGAGGTGACGCTGTGAGCATGCTGAACATCATAAACGGCGCGGATAGGGGCTGAGATGGCCGCCAAGGACGACATGTCGCTGAGCGATTTCGAGAATAACCGCGGCGGTGGCGGCGGGGAGCTGGAAGCGCTGCCCGTCGTCAAGGACCTGGAGTCCGTCTACGACATCCCGGTGCAGATTTCCGCCGTTCTGGGTAAGACCAACATGCAGGTCAGCACCCTGATGCGCCTGAACAAGGGTGCCGTGGTGGAGTTGGACCGCAAGGTGGGTGAAGCCATCGACATCTATGTAAACAACCGGCTGGTGGCGCGCGGCGAAGTGGTGGTCGTGGAAGACCGGCTGGGCGTGACCATGACCGAAATCATCAAGACGGAGCGGGCGTAACGCATGAGCGACCGCATCCCTAGCCGCAGCCGCACAACACCACCTGCACCGCCGCCGCAACCGGCAGCGGCGGCAGCGCCCGCACCTGCCCCCATGCCGGCAGCCAAGGTGCCGCCGCTGCCGCGCATGCGCCGGCGGCTGGACCTTGCGACCATCGTGGGCCTGTCGTCGGGCCTGCTGCTGGTGCTGGGCGCCCTGTTCATGGGTGGTGGCGGGGCGGGATCGTTCGTCGATGTGCCGTCGATCCTGATCGTGCTGGGTGGTACGGCGGCCATCACCACCATTTCCTTCTCCCTGCCCGACATCAAGGCGGCGATGAAGGCCCTGTCCTCCACCATGATCGCCAATACGCCCGATCCGCGCGCAGCCGCGCAGACGGCCCTGTCATTGGCTGAGTTCGCCCGGCGCAGCGGCCCGCTGGCGCTGCAGCCGCTGGCCAAAAGCACCAAGGCCTGGCCGGTTCTGTCCAAGGCGGTGGAATTGATTGCCGACGGTCTACCCGCCGATGACGCCGAACGCATCCTGCGCACGGAGATCGAGGCGAACCTGTCGCGTGCCCGCACCGCCTCCGCCGTGATGCGCCGTGCCGCGGAGGTAGCGCCGGCCATGGGCCTGATCGGCACGCTGGTCGGTCTGGTGCAGATGCTGGGCAACCTGTCGGACCCGTCGACCGTTGGTCCCGCCATGGCCGTGGCGCTGATCACCACCTTCTACGGGGCCATCCTGGGCTCCATGGTCTTTTCCCCCATCGCCGCTAAGATCGACCGCAATGCGGAACGTGAAGCGCTGGTCGACGGGCTTTACTTGCTGGCCGCCGGTTCGGTGGCACGGCAGGAAAATCCACGCCGGCTGGAGGTGATGATCAATACGGTGCTGCCGCCTGAACTGCGGCTGACCAATTATGAATGACTTCCGTTTGAACGACCGGACCGGTGAGTGAAAGGGTAGGACGATGCGTCTTCTGATCGTGGGAACACTCGAAGGCTATATCAGCGCCGCCGGCAAAATCGCCCTGCAAAAGGGGGCGAAGGTCGCGCATACCGATAGTATCGAGGGGGCGCTGAACGCCTTGCGCACCGGCCAGGGCGCCGATCTGGTGATGATCGACGTAAAGCTGGATGTGCGCATCCTGGTTGATGCCCTGAAGAATGAACGGTTCGCCGTTCCCGTCGTCGCCTGTGGCGTGGGTACCGATGCGCAGGCCGCCGTGAAGGCCATCCGGGCGGGTGCCAAGGAGTATATCCCCCTGCCCCCCGACGCGAACCTGATCGCCGCCGTGCTGGAGGCGGTGGCGGAGGAAAGCCATGCCATCGTCAGCCGCGACCCCGCCATGGCCGCGACCCTGTCGCTCGCCGATCAGATCGCGCCAAGCGACGCCTCGGTCCTGATCACGGGCGAAAGCGGGAC
>JAEMSB010000578.1:0-496 GCA_016463045.1 Niveispirillum sp. | reverse complement strand
CACCGCAAGAGCCGGCGATCGGGCGCGCCTTTCGTATCCGTCAACTGTGCCGCCATTCCGGAAAACCTGCTGGAAAGCGAGCTGTTCGGGCATGAGAAGGGCGCCTTCACGGGTGCCGTAGCGCGGCGTATCGGCAAGTTTGAAGAGGCCAATGGCGGCACCCTGCTGCTGGACGAAATTTCGGAAATGGACCTGCGCCTGCAGGCCAAGCTGTTGCGCGCCATTCAGGAACGGGTGATCGACCGTGTGGGCGGCAATACGCCTGTGAAGGTCGATATCCGCATCCTGGCTACCTCCAACCGTGACATGCTGTCGGAAGCCAAGGCTGGCCGGTTCCGTGAGGATTTGTATTTCCGCCTGAACGTGGTGGCCCTGCATCTGCCCCCGCTGCGCGACCGTCCGCACGATATCGCCCTGTTGTGCCAGCATTTCGCAACGAAATATTCCGAGGCCAACGGCCTGCCCGAACGCACGGTCGGCCCGGCGGCCATGGCTC
>JAEMSB010000577.1 GCA_016463045.1 Niveispirillum sp. | reverse complement strand
CAAAACAATCCTTACCCGCCATGCCCCACCCCGATGGTGTGCAGGATCAGGTCGGCCACCGCCTCAACATCCCCCAGATCCAGCACGGGCAAGGGGCAGTCGGGCAGGGCCACATCGCTGGCCACCGCCACGATGCGCGGATCATCGGGCCAAAGCGGCGGCTTGCCATTGGACGGGCGATGCACCTCCAGCTTAGGGTGCGCATCGCGCTTGAACCCCTCCACCAGGATGACATTGACGGGGGAGAGTTTGGCGACCAGGTCCGCGAGGCTCGGCGCCGGCCCACCCCGGTTCTCATGCATCAGGGCCCAGCGATTGGCCGATGCCACCAGAACCTCCTGCGCGCCCGCCATGCGGTGGACGTAACTGTCCTTACCCGGCTGGTCGATATCGAACGCGTGATGGGCATGCTTGATGGTGGCCACCGTGAGGCCCCGCGCCGACAGCGCCGGGATCAACCGCGCCATCAGCGTGGTCTTGCCACTGCCGCTCCACCCGGCCAGTCCGAACAGATTTGGGGGCAGCCCCATCATCCTCACCCCCGATGCGTCACTGGCAACAGTGTAACGCTACGTCAACGCCACGCCCAGCGCCACCGCCGCCAGCAGCAGCGCCGCCCAGCCCAGTCGCCGCCAGCGCCGGCCTTCCCGTTCGCGCACCGCCGCCAGGGCCAGCACCGACTCGGGGTGCAGGCGCAACCCCCCGCCCTCGGCCAGCATATTGGCGGTGCGTTCCAGGTCGCGGACCAGGGTCGGCAACCGGCGCGCAATGCCCGCGACATTGGACAGAAGGTCGGCGACGCGCGCCTCCGGCCCCCGGTTCTCAATCATCCAGCGTTCGATCAGGGGCCGCGACAGGTCCCACATATTCACATGCGGGTTCAGGACGCGGCCCATCCCCTCCGCCGTCAGCATGCTCTTTTGCAGCAGCAGCAATTGCGGCTGCGTCTCCATCTGGAACTTCTCGGTCACCGCGAAAAGCTGGGCCAGCAGCCGGCCCACGGAAATGTCGGACAAAGGCCGGCCATGCAGCGGTTCGCCGATGGACCGCACAGCCTGCTTGAACAGTTCCTGATCTTGGCTGGCCGGCACGAAGCCGGCATCGAAATGCACCTTGGCGACCAGATCATAATCGCGGTTCAAAAACCCGATCAGCATGTCGGCCAGGTACAGGCGCGTCTGCCGGTCGATGCGGCCCATGATGCCGAAATCTACGGCGACCAGCCGTCCCTGCGGCGTCACGAACATATTGCCGGGATGCATGTCGGCATGGAAAAAGCCGTCGCGGAACACCTGATTGAAAAACGCGTCCGCCGCATGGGCCAGCAACTGATCGGTCTGCAAACCGGATGCCCGGATTTCCTCCACCTTGTCGATGGAAAAGCCGATGATGCGTTCCTGCGTCATCACGCGTTTGGCCGTACGGTCCCAATCGATGCTGGGCACGCCGAACGTAGCATCGCCCGCGAAATTGCCGGCCAGTTCTGACGCCGCCGCCGCCTCCATCCGCAGGTCCATTTCCAGGGCCACGGTGCGGGCGAAGGTTTCCACCACCGCCACAGGCTTCAGGCGTTTCAGCTTGGGCTGCACCCGCACCGCCCAATCAGCCAGCCAGAGCAGCAGGTCGATATCCTGCTGAAACGCCTGCTCAATACCGGGGCGCAGGACCTTGACGGCGACCAGCCGCCCGTCGGGCGTCTCGGCGAAGTGCACCTGCGCGATGCTGGCGGCGGCCACCGCCTGATCATCGAACCGGGCATAGAGTTCCGATATGGGCCGCTCCAGCTCCGCCTCAATGATGGCGCGGGCGGCATCACCGGAGAAGGCGGGCAGCCGGTCGCGCAGTTCCGCCAGATCGTTGGCCACTTCCTCGCCCACCAGATCGGCGCGGATGGACAGGACCTGACCCAGCTTGATGAAGCTGGGGCCCAGCGCCTGCAACGCCGCCGCCAGCCGCTGACCCGGACGGCCCGCTACACCCTTGCGATTGCCCAGCGACAGGATGAAGGCCAGGAACGGCGCGCTGTCGCGGAACAGGTCGACCGGCAGCGCCCCATGGCGGCCCAGCGTGCGACCGATGCTGACCATGCGGGCCAGATTGCGGATGGCGCGCAGCATCCTTACACGCGCCAGCCGGAATGGATACAGGCGATCCCGCCCGACAGGTTGCGCGCCCGTGCCCCGGTAAAGCCCGCCGCCTCAATCCGGCGGCACAAAGCCTGCTGTTCGGGGAAACGGCGGATGCTTTCCACCAGATACTGATAACTGTCCTTGTCGCCAGCCACCATCTGGCCCAGTCGTGGCAGCAGGTGGAAGGAATAGCCGTCATAGATATCCCGCAGGACAGGGATCACGACATGGCTGAATTCCAGACAGAAGAAGCGTCCACCGGGTTTCAGCACGCGCCGCGCTTCCGCCAGGGCCTTGTCGATGCGGGTCACATTGCGCAGGCCGAAGGCGATGGTATAGGCATCCATGGACCGCGACGGGAACGGCAGATCCTCGGCATTGCCCACGGTCCAGTCGATGCCCGACAGCATGCCGCCATCCAGGCCCCGGTCGCGCCCCACCCGCACCATCGATTCGGTCAGGTCACAGACGGTGACATTGGCACCCGGCGCCTGCTTCTTGAGACGAAAGGCGATGTCGCCGGTACCGCCGGCCACGTCCAGCAACGCTTCGCCATCGCGCGGGCGGACCAGATCGACAAAGGCGTCCTTCCACAGCCGGTGGACACCCATCGACATCAGGTCGTTCATCAGATCGTATTTGCCGGCCACGCTACCGAACACACCCTGGACCAGGGATGCCTTTTCGGTCGGGTCGATTTCCCGATAACCGAAGAAACGCCCTTCCTCC
>JAEMSB010000576.1 GCA_016463045.1 Niveispirillum sp. | reverse complement strand
GATGCCCGCTTTGACGGGCGTTTCTTCACGGCGGTGCTGACCACCGGCATCTACTGCCGCCCTATCTGCCCGGCGCGCACGCCCAAGGCGGTGAATTGCCGCTTTTACCCAACGGCAGCCGCGGCACAGGAGGCGGGGTTTCGGCCCTGCCTGCGCTGCCGGCCCGAAGCCGCCCCCGACCTTGCCGTCTGGCGTGGCACCTCCAACACCGTCTCGCGTGGGCTGGCCCTGATCGCGGAAGGCGCGCTGGATGGCGAGGAGGCCAGCGTCGATGCCCTGGCCGGGCGGCTGGGTGTTGGGGAACGGCAGCTGCGCCGTCTATTCAAGCAGCATCTGGGCGCAAGCCCTATCGCCGTGGCGCAGACACGGCGCGTGCTGTTCGCCAAACAGCTTCTGCATGAAACGGCACTGCCCATGGCGGAGGTGGCACTGGCGTCTGGCTTTGGCAGCATCCGGCGCTTTAATGAGACGTTCCAGTCGCTCTATGGCCGGTCCCCGCGTGACCTGCGCCGGCAGGCCCTGACGTCGGACCGGGCGGAGGGCAGCGTGGCGCAAGATGGGGTGATCCTTCGCCTGCGTTACCGCCCGCCCCTGGACTGGCCCGATCTGTTGAATGCCATCGCGGCGC
Source organism: Niveispirillum sp. (assembly GCA_016463045.1). Lineage (GTDB taxonomy): Bacteria > Pseudomonadota > Alphaproteobacteria > Azospirillales > Azospirillaceae > Niveispirillum. Next base: position 2,231 of record JAEMSB010000576.1, on the reverse strand, counting down.
AGGGTGATGCAGCGGAGCAGGTAGCGGACGGGGTCTGGCGGCGGCAACTGTCCGATGGCGACGTCACTGTCGCTGCCCTTCCCGGCCAGGACGCGCTGAAGGCCTTGATCCGCACCGGCGATATCAGGTCACTGTCCGGTATCGCGGCCCGGTTGCGGCGGCGGTTCGACCTGTCGGCGGATATGGCAACGATCAACGCCCATCTGTCGCAAGACCCCGTCCTGGCCCCGCTGGTGGCGGACCGGCCAGGACGGCGGGTACCGGCCCCATGGGACGGGCCGGTTCCGATTTATGAAGGCGAGCGACGATGGCATCCCTGGGGCGCCTATGCCTGGCGTCACCTTGATCTTCCCGTACTTCCGCTTTCCCTGGAAAAGGCATCATGACCAAGACGAAGTTTGAGATTTTCGAAGCCCTGCACCGGGGCGATGGCCCCCTGATCCTGTGCAATGTCTGGGACGGCGGCAGTGCCCGTATGATGCGCAATCTGGGGGCCCAGGCCATTGCCACCACCAGTGCTGGTCTTGCCTGGGCCCTGGGCGTGGCCGACGGCAACAAGCTGCCGGCGGATTTGCTGCTGCATGCCGCTGCCACCATCGTGCGCGCCGTGCCCGACCTGCCCGTCAGCATCGATATGGAAGCTGGCTATAGCGACGATCCCGCCGCCGTCGCCGATCTGGCCCGCCGCATCGTGGCGACGGGTGTTGTCGGCGTGAATATCGAAGATGGGTCGGGCACGCCCGACCTGCTGGCCGCCAAGATCCTGGCCATCCGTGCCGCCGTGGGGCCGGGTCTGTTCATCAATGCCCGTACCGATGTCTATCTGAAGGGGTTGGCCCCGACCGGGGAACGCGCGGCAGAGGTGGCGCGGCGTGGGCAGCTGTATACAGCTGTCGGAGCTTCAGGCCTGTTTCCGGCCGGCGTGACCGATCCAAATGAAATCAAATATATAGCAGATAATGTTAAAGTGCCGCTGAATGTGATGGCGCGACCCGGTCTGTTGCAGGCGGCGGAGCTGTCGAAGTTGGGTGTGAAGCGGCTGTCGGCGGGTTCGGCCCTGCCGGAATATCTCTGGGGCCGGGTGGCGGCCATCGGCAGTGCCTTCCTGCGGGATGGCGTATCCGATCCGATCTGTGCCGATGCCATGCCGTATGGTCAGATCAACGCCCTGATGGCGGGGGCGTCGGCCTGAATTCTGCGGCAAGCGCCAGCAAACGGTCTCGCGCCTCCGCCACGGCGGGGCGCGGCGTGCCGGTGCGGGTGACCAGATGATAGAGATAGGGGTTGGGGACCCAGAGTGGGCTGAGCGGCACCAGCCGGCCATCGGCCACCCAGGCATCGCCCAGGGGTGACCGCAGCATGCCGATCCCCAACCCTACCTCCAGCGCGGCCAGCACGGTGTCGTAATCCTCAAACCGTATGTCCTGAGGCCGGGGCTTGCTGTACTGCACGTCATGGGCCGCCAGCCAGGCCCGCCAGGAGGTGACGGTACTGTCATGCACCAGGGTTTCGGCCATGATGGTGGCGACAGACGGGTTGGGTCCCAGGCGGGCGGCCAGCGTTGGAGAGGCGACGGGATAGACCATTTCCTGAAACAGGGGCGTACTGTTCACCCCCGTCCATTGGCCATTGCCGCACCGTACCGCGATATCGACCTCTCCCTTTTCCAGATCTGCCAGCCGATGTTCGACCAGAAGGTCGAAGCGCAGGTGGGCATCCTGCAATTTGCCCAGCATCTGGAACAGCCAGAGCTTAGCGAAGGCCGGCAGGATGGAGAGGCGCACAATCTCTGTCCCACGTCGGTGACGCCATTGGTCGCCGGAACGGGCGATCATGTTGAACGCCTCCCCCACCCGCGCGATGAAGCGGTCGCCATCGGGCGTGGTGCGGACGCCGCGCCCATGCCGTTCGAACAGGGCCACACCCAGCCAGCATTCCGCAGCCTGTACCCGGCGGCTTATGGCGGCGTGGGTGACACCCAGTTCCTGGGCGGCGGCGGAAAAGGAACCAGTGCGCCCGGAGGCCAGAACGGCGGTCAGGCTTTCCAGTGGCGGCAGGGATAAGCTGTGCGTCATGCGTACAGGTGTGCCGTCATCAGTACGCTATGTCAACAGGTCGCAATCAGGCAAGATCACCATCATGTCGCCCCTGAACGGAAACGCTCCCATGACGGTCCTTGCCAGCGCCCTGCCCCGGTCCCGCTTCCTGCCCGCCCTTGCCGTCATGGTGAC
>JAEMSB010000575.1 GCA_016463045.1 Niveispirillum sp. | reverse complement strand
GGCTGGCCGGCGGCGCGCAGTTGGTCGCGCAAGCCGGCCCAGCCCGTGGCCGGCGGGGTCAGGTCGATGCCGACCACATCAACCTCGCCGCCTTGTAGGCTGACCACGATCAGTTCCATCTCCCCCACCCGCACCCGGTCACCCAGCGAGGGATCATGGCCCAGGCGGCGGCAGATCAGGGTGGACAGGGTCACCGCCGGATCGTCCCCGGCATCAAACCCATACATGCCGCCCACCGCCATGGCCGGCATATCGCCCGCGATCTGGAAGTCACCGGCGGGCCGATCCTCATCAAAGGCTTCGATACGGCGCCCGAACATCCGGTCCATGACGGCCAGGGCCGACCCGTCGCCCATGGCCAGAACAGTGTCACCGGGCTGCAACCGGTTGGCATCTTCGGGCCGCACGGGGCGGCCATTTTGGATCAGGGCCAGAAGCTGGACCGTTTCCGGGATGATCAGCTTGCCCTTGCCGCGCCGCGCCGCCTCGCTGTCGCGGGCGACCGTGAACACGGCCAATTGTCCCGCCCCGTCGGGCAGGTCGACATCGGCGCGCGACGGCGCCTCCGGCTGCGGCGGGGCCAGCAGGCCCAGAAGGCGGGCCGCCGGCCCGACCGTCCAGCCCTGGATCAGCAGGGACAGCAGCACAACGACAAAGGCCACCGCGAAATAGGCCTGCGCCCCCGGCACGCCGGCCAGGATCGGCATGGCGGCCAGCACGATGGGCACCGCGCCGCGCAGGCCTACCCAGGAAATATAGGTCCGTTCCGCCAGGGTGAACCGGAACGGCACCAGACAGGCAAACACGGCCAGCGGCCGGGCGATCAGCATCAGGCCAAAGGCGATCAGCGTTCCCGGCACGATATAGGGGCCCAGCGTGGATGGCGTGACCAGCAGGCCCAGCATCACGAACAGCCCGATCTGCGCCAGCCAGGCCAGACCATCATGGAAGCGGCGGATCAGACGGTCGGCCTTGTGTGGTCGGTTGCCCAGGATGAAGCCGGCCAGATAGACCGCCATGAAGCCCGATGTGCCCGCCGCCTGTGCCCCGCCAAACACGAACAGGGCAAAGGACAAGGCCAGGATCGGGTACAGCCCGTCGGCCAGATCCAGCCGGTTGACCAGCCAGACCAGCGCGAAGCCGGCCCCCAGCCCGAACAGCACGCCGCCGACAATGTGCCGGACCAGTTCCAGCAGCAGATGCACCGGCTCCAGGTCGCCCGGCGTCGTCAGGGCCGTCACGCAAAGCAGGGTGAGCAGCACCGCCATCGGATCATTCAGACCCGACTCCACCTCCAGCGTGGCGGAGATGCGCCCACGCAGGGCCAGACCACGCAGGTTCAGCAGGAAGAACACCGCCGCCGCATCGGTGGAGGCGATGATGGCCCCCACCAGCATCCCTTCCTTCCAGCCCACGCCCATGACCAGACAGACCAGCCCGCCTGTCACCAGGGTGGTGATCAGCACCCCCGCCGTGGACAGGCTGAAGGCCGGCCAGCGGGCCAGCCGGAAGGTCTCGGCATGGGTGCGCAGCCCGCCATCGAACAGGATGACGGCCAGGGCCATGGACCCCATCAGATAGGCCAGCTTGAAATCACCGAAATGGATGCGGCCCGGCCCATCCTCCCCCGCAAGCATGCCCAGGCCCAGAAAGACCAGCAGCAGGGGCGCGCCCAGCCGCGAGGAGACGAGGCCGGCCAGGATGGACAGCAACAGCATCAGCCCCGCCAGGAAGATCATCTCATTGATGGCTTCCACGCCCGTTCCTTTCCGGCCTCCGGTCCGCCATGACCGGTTCCTGGCAATATAGGTCATTCGCCAAAGCACAATGACCAATTCGCCACGATAGTGACGGGAAAGGCACAGGGGCGAAAGCAGAGCGAAAGGATAGGGTCAGACCCGTTCCTGCCCCTTTCGGTCTAGGCGCCTTCACCGGCATGGCTGGACATGGCACCCGACACCTGAAAAGTCTTGTCCCGAATCTGCCCATTTTTTAATCACGCCCGGAACCATGCGCGCAAACAGGGGGGCGACTCCGGCCCCGTTCACAGACTTATCCACAGATTCTGGGGATTGCTGGGGTGGTATGGGGACTTATCTTGACCGTTGGGGTGCAATACCCATTTATACGTAATCACACCATCGGCGGTGCCTATCTGGGCCGCCGGGGTGACGGGGCAGCGACCCCGGCCCAGCTCGATCATGAGGGGACCTGAATTGACTACCCGCCTTTCCTTGTTCAACAGTCCGTTTCTTCTGGGTTTTGACCAGTTTGAACGCACGCTGGACCGTATCGCCAAGAACGCGAACGAAGGCTATCCGCCCTACAATATCGAACAGACCGGCCCTGACGGGCTGCGCATCACCCTGGCCGTGGCCGGCTTCACGCCCGACGATCTGCAGGTGCAGATGGAGGACAACCAGCTTGTCATCCGGGGCAAGCAGGCCGACGACAAGAACCGCATCTATCTGCATCGCGGCATCGCCGCCCGGCAGTTCCAGCGCAGTTTCGTCCTGGCCGAAGGGATCGAGGTCGTGGGCTGCAACATGGATAACGGCCTGCTGAACGTCGATCTGCGCCGCCCCATTCCGGAGCCGAAGGTGCGCACCATCAAGATCGGCAAGGGCGACAATGGCAATGGCGACGCCCCGCACACGATCGACGTTTCCCCCGACCGACGGGGTTGAGCCTGGGTTGAACAGGGCGACATCGCCCATCCGCTTTTGTGCGGAAATTGGACGATGTCACAATCCGTAAACCATATTTCAACGGTTGGTCGCCTAAATGGGGTGGCGCCCATCCTTTTGGCCCTGCCGCACGCAAGCAGGGAAATGACGTGGAGTTTGCGGGGACATGAATC
>JAEMSB010000107.1:8210-10508 GCA_016463045.1 Niveispirillum sp. | reverse complement strand
GGTTTGCGTTGCGCGTTGCGCTTGCCTACAATCAGCGGAACAACAAACGGATGCATCCATGCCCCGCGGCGATCTGTTCTCCCCGCTCGACCCTTTCCAGACCGGCCGGTTGCAGGTCGATGATGTTCATAACCTTTACTGGGAACAGAGCGGCAATCCCGATGGCGTGCCCGTCCTGTTCCTGCATGGCGGGCCGGGGGCCGGCGCCTCGCCTACCCATCGTCGCTTTTTCGACCCCACCTTCTACCGCATCATCATCCTGGATCAGCGCGGGGCCGGTCGTTCCACACCGCTGGGCGACCTGCGTAACAATGATATCCCGCATCTGGTGGGAGATCTGGAGGCGCTGCGCGCGCATCTGGGCGTCGATCGCTGGATGGTATTTGGCGGCTCCTGGGGCTCCACCCTGTCCATCGCCTATGCGGAGGCGCATCCCGACCGGGTGATCGGTCTGGTGCTGCGCGGCATTTTCCTGATGCGTCGGTCAGAGATCGACTGGTTCCTTTACGGGATGAAGCAGATTTTCCCGGAGGCCTGGAACCATTTCAATGCCTTTATCCCCGTGGCCGAACGCGATGATCTGCTGGAGGCCTACTGGAAGCGGCTAACCCATCCCGACCCGGCCATTCACCTGCCTGCGGCCCGGGTATGGAGCATGTATGAGGGTGCCTGTTCCACCCTGATGCCCAGCCCGGAACTGGTCTCTGCCTCCGGTGAGGATAACCACGCCCTGGGGTTAGCGCGGATTGAGGCGCATTATTTCCGCAACAACATGCTGGACCCGGAAGATAAGCTGCTGCGCGATATCCGGGCCATCCGGCATATTCCCGCCGTCATCGTGCAGGGCCGCTACGACATTGTCTGCCCCATCCGCACCGCCGACAAACTGCACCGCGCCTGGCCGGAAGCCGACTATATCATCGTGCCCGATGCCGGCCACAGCGCCATGGAACCCGGCGTCCGCATGTCCCTGGTCCAGGCGACGGAGCGGTTCAAGACGCTGCGCTGATCCCCGCAATCATCGCCCCCGTTTGCCAAAAGGCCCGCCCCCGGCGGGCCTTTCTTTCGTTATAGGCCGCCGCATGGGCTACCGGGTGGCATAGGCGCAGTATTACCCCGAAAGTTACACCCCTTCCGGCAAGAAGGCCTGTTGAAGCAAAATCTTTACGCATTAATTCTAATTTAGAAGCTTTCAATGATCCCAACCTAAAAGTCGAATGGATCATGTAGAAGAAGAGATATATCTAAAATTCTACAGATCAAGAGGTCTAATTTATTTCAGATCTGTTTTGCTCTGACTCTTAACAATTGCTCTGACACCCCTAACCGCTGCCCTTTATCAAGGGCGGCCTCACTCCTTCTTTGCCCGCATCGACCGAGGCCAGGAGAAACGGCATGTTGACCAAACTGCGCGACCTTTCGATTGCCCGCAAACTGCTGATCGCCTTCGGCGCCCTTGTGTTGACGTCTGCCGTGGTCGGCACCATCAACCGGACACAGCTGGCCTTCATTGAAAGCGGCAATGCCGAAACCGTCCATACCTATGAAGTGATGCGCACGGTGCGTCAGCTGACCATGGCCAAGGTGGATCAGGAAACGGGTCTGCGCGGTTATATGCTGACCACCGATACCAACTTTCTGGAACCCTACAATAACGGCATCCGGAATTTTGACGCCAGCTTCGCCCGCGTCAGCGAACTGACCAGGGATAATCCCGAACAGCAGGCCCGCCTGCGGGAGATCAAGGAAGCATCGGATGCCTGGAACCGCGAGGTGGCCGAACCGATGATTGCCGGCATGAAAGACCCCGCCACGCGGGACGCAACCCGTGCGGCTGCGGCCTCTGGCATCGGCAAGAACCGCATGGATGCGATCCGGGCCAAGGTGGAAGAGGTGCAGAATGTGGAACGCAGCCTGCTGGAAAGCCGCCGTGCCGGCCTGACCAGCGCCTTCTCCACAGCAAACATCGCCACCATCGCGGGGGCCGTCGGGTCGCTGATCATCGCCATCGTGGCCGGACTGTCGCTGGCCGGTGCAATCGCCCGGCCCATCCGCGCCATGACGGACCAGATGGGCTTGCTGGCCGGTGGCGACAAGACCATCCATATCGACGGGCTGGACCGTCAGGACGAGGTGGGCGGCATGGCCCGCGCGCTGGAAGTGTTCCGCCAGAACGCCATCCGCGCCGATGAACTGGCCGCTGAACAGGCCCGTGAACAGGAGGCGAAGCTGCGCCGGACAGAGGTTGTGGAGGGGCTGATCGCCCGCTTCGACGCCGAGGTGACGGCTGTCCTGGGC
>JAEMSB010000107.1:0-8200 GCA_016463045.1 Niveispirillum sp. | reverse complement strand
CGCAGGTGCCACCAGCCAGCTGGATGCCACGGCCCAAGGCATGACCGCCATTGCGGAGGAAACCCGCGCCCAGGCCACCGCGACCGCCAGCGCCGCCGACCAGACCGCCGCCAATGTGCAGACGGTCGCGTCGGCAGCGGAGGAAATGGCAAGCTCCATCCAGGAAATCTCCCGTCAGGTGGTGCATTCGACCCAGGTCGCCGACAATGCCGCCAGCCAGGCCGCCCGCACCAATGACACGGTGCAGACCTTGGCCGATGCCGCACAACGTATCGGGACGGTGGTGCAGTTAATCAGCGAGATTGCCAGCCAGACCAACCTGCTGGCGCTCAACGCCACCATTGAGGCGGCACGCGCCGGTGAGGCGGGCAAGGGTTTCGCCGTCGTCGCGTCGGAGGTCAAGAGCCTGGCCAACCAAACCGCCAAGGCCACCGAGGAGATTGCGCAGCAGATCCAGTCGATGCAGTCCGTGACGGGTGACGCTGTGGGGGCCATCGCGTCCATCACCGGCACCATCGCACAGATCAACGAGGCCATGGCCACCATCTCCGCCGCCGTGGAACAGCAGAACGCCACCACCCTGGAAATCAGCCGCAATGTGCAGCAGGCAGCCCTTGGCACCCGAGAGGTTTCCTCCAACATCGCCAGCGTGACCCAGGCGGCGGGAGAGACCGGTGCATCCGCAACCCAGGTCCTGGGTGCGGCCCGTGAACTGGGCGAGCAGGCCGAAATGATGAAAAGCCAGGTGGAAAGCTTCCTGTCTGGCATCCGGGCGGCGTAACGGTTCCTTGCTCCAGTCTGTGGACAGCCTGGCATCCGGTTTCTGGATGCCAGGCTTTTCCTCTGGCACGATGCGGTCATTCCTCCTCTGGCCGGTGTCCAAGATGCGTTTTGCTCCGTTCCGTTGCCTGCTCACGCTGCTTCTAAGTTCTGCACTGGCCGGATGTGCCGCCGCTCCTCGGCACGCTGCGCTTCCGGTCGGCGCGAAATATGTCGCGATGGGCAGTTCCTTCGCGGCGGGTCCCGGTTTGCCGCCCTATGTGCCGGGTGCACCGGCGCGGTGTGGACGGTCGGCCGGCAATTACGCGCAGCAATTGGCGGCCAAACGTGGGCTCGCCCTGACGGATGTCACCTGCTCCGGTGCGACGACAGGGGCCGTTCTGGACGGATGGGCAGAACTGCCGGCGCAGATTACTGCGATTGATGCTGATACACGGCTGGTGACGGTCACTATTGGCGGCAATGATGTCGGCTATATCGGCAACATGATCTCCGCCTCCTGTCTGACCCTGGCACGCAATACCGGTTCGGGGACCGAGAAGTGTCGCACCCCGTCCTGGGCCGAGGAGGAGAAATTCCGGCAGCTTTCGGAGGCGCTGATCCGGATAGGGTCGATGGTGCGTGAACGGGCGCCCAACGCCCTGCTGATCTTCGTGGAGTATCCTGTCGTTCTGCCGCCCAAGGGTACTTGCGCGGCAACGCCCCTGGACCCGGCGGATGCCGACCGCTTGCGGGACGTGGAGCGTCGTCTGCGTGATTTGACGGGGTTGGCTGCCAAACAGTCAGGTGCCATGTTGCTGCCGGCGGCGAAACTTTCGCGCGACCATGGCGTATGCGGGGCGGAACCCTGGATGGAGGGGTTTCCAGTTTCGGCGGGTAAGGCTCCCTACCACCCCAATATGGCGGGCATGAGCGCTGTTGCCGCCGCCCTGGACGGAATGCTGCCGCGCTGACAGATTTGAGATGTTCCCGTTTTGTTGATGCATGGCGGCGGGACTTGCCTATACTCCGCGCCCATGAGCGAGATTGTTCCCTTCCGCCGGCCCGGCACTGACAAGGCGCCAGATGCCCCGTCATCTGTGCGTACGGTGCCCCCGCGCCTGCTGCTGCCCGATGCGCCGGCCATTGTGGTGGGCGCGCGCGGTGTCACCTGGGTGACACCCGATGGTGAAGTGGACCTGATCCCGCATGACGAGGCGGCGTACCGCCTGCGCCATGAAAGCGTGATCCTGGCCCATGCCCGCGCCGTGGGACGGCGGCTGCGCACGGAACGGATGGCCGATCCGTTCGACGTGCTGGAACTGTTCGCCTTTGTGCGCCCGGCACGCTTCTGTCTGCCCACGCCCAAGGGGCTGGCCGAGGCCACGGGACAGCCGGTCCCCGCAGACCCGGAGGTCGAGGCCCTGTCCCTGATCGACAGTGCCCGTGCCCTGCTGTCCGAACTGGCCGAGAATAACCGCCCGGAGCCGGACGGGGAGAAGCGCAAGCTGCGGCGCGAATTGTCGGATGCCGCCGGCATCGGCTGGTTCATGGGGCAGGCGGGCTGGTCCTGGGCGCCATCGGTGATGGCGGCATTGGGACTGCCGCATGGTCCCGGCGACGGGCGGGCGCGGCGTGGCCTGATGGTCTGGAACCATCTGAAGGAATGGCAGGCCGAGGCACCGGAGCCACCGCCCGGCCATATCCCCGTGGAACCGGCGGAGGCGCGCTGGCGTCTGGCCGAACTGGTGGGCAGCGGGGCCGGGGCCGAACCCCGCCCGCAGCAGGCCGATTATGCCAGCGCCGTCTCCAGCGCCTTCACCCCGCGCGACGAACAGGGCGTGCCTAATGTGGTGCTGGCAGAGGCCGGGACGGGCGTGGGCAAGACCCTGGGCTATCTCGCCCCCGCCACCGTCTGGGCGGAAAAGAACAGCGGCCCCGTCTGGATATCGACCTACACAAGGCAGCTTCAACAGCAGATCGACAAGGAACTGGACCGGCTGCATCCCGACCCCGCCGTGAAAGCCAAGCGGGTGGTGGTGCGCAAGGGGCGGGAGAATTACCTGTGCCTCTTGAACCTGGAAGAAGCCGCCAATATCGCCCATACCCAGCCCGCCTATGCCAATGCCATCGGCCTGATGGCCCGTTGGGCGGCGGCGACGCGCGATGGCGATATGGCGGGCGGCGACTTCCCCGGCTGGCTGGTCGATATATTGGGCAAGGGCCGCACCATGGGCCTGGCCGACCGGCGCGGTGAATGCGTCTATAATGCCTGCTCCCACTATTCCCGCTGTTTCATCGAGAAATCGGTGAGGCGGGCGCGCAAGGCCGACATTGTGGTCGCCAACCATGCCCTGGTCATGGTGCAGGCGGCGCTGGGCGGTGGTGACGATGCCTATGTCCCCACACGCTATGTCTTTGATGAGGGCCATCATGTGTTTGATGCCGCCGACAATGCCTTTGCCGGGCATCTGACGGCGGCGGAGGCGGCGGAGCTGCGGCGCTGGCTGCTGGGGGCCGAGGTGTCGGGCCGCAGCCGGGCGCGGGGGCTGCGCCGCCGGGTGGAGGATCTGGTCGGTGGTGACAAGGTCTCGCTCGAACTGCTGCAGGAAATCCAGCAGGCGGCCCAAATCCTGCCGGGGGAGGCTTGGTCACAGCGCATCCATGGCGGGGAGGTGAAAGGCCCGCTGGAGGCGTTCCTGGCCGGCGTGCGCGCCCAGGTCTATGCCCGCGCCCAGGGCGTGGACAATCCCTACAGCCTGGAAACCGACTGCAAGCCGGTGGCGGACGGTCTGGTCGATCTGGCCGTGGAGCTGGATATCGCCCTGCTGAAACTGGCCACGCCGCTGGAAAAACTGGCCGACCGGTTGAAGGAGATGCTGGACGAGGAAAGCGACGAGTTGGAGGCCGAAACCCGCCGGCGCATGGATAGTGTGGCGCGGGCCTGCAAGCGCCGCGCGCAGAATGAGGTGAATGGCTGGCGGCTGATGCTGCACAGCCTGAAGGACGAAACCCCGCGCAAATTCGTCGACTGGTTCGGGGTTGAGCGGGTGGAGGGCCGGGATTTCGATCTGGGCATGTATCGCCACTGGGTGGACCCCACCATCCCCTTTGCCGACACGGTCGGCACCGTCGCCCATGGTCTGGTCCTGACCAGTGCCACCCTGACCGATGGCACGGGCGATGTGGAGCAGGATTGGCAGGCGGCCCATCTGCGCACCGGTACCGTGCATATGGGGGGCGTGGCTCTGCGTGCTGCCGTGCCCAGCCCGTTCGACTATGCCAGCCAGACCCGCGTGCTGGTGGTGAATGATGTGCGCAAGGATGATCTGGGGCAGGTGGCGGCCGCTTATCGCGAACTGTTCCTGGCGGCGGGCGGCGGCGGGCTGGGCCTGTTCACGGCCATTCAGCGGTTGCGCGCGGTCCATGAACGCATCGCCGAACCGCTGGAAGAGGCTGGCATCCCCCTGCTGGCCCAGCATCTGGACGGCATGGATGTGCCCACCCTGGTGGATATTTTCCGGGGCGAGGAGGATGCCTGCCTGCTGGGCACAGATGCCGTACGCGACGGGGTGGATGTGCCGGGCCGCTCACTTCGCCTGATCGTGTTCGACCGTGTGCCCTGGCCCCGGCCTGACATCCTGCACAAGGCGCGGCGGAATTATTTCGACAAGATCGCGGGCCGTCGCGGCTTTGACGACATGATCACGCGGCTGCGCCTGCGTCAGGCCTTTGGCCGTCTGGTCCGCCGCGCCGATGATCAGGGCGTATTCGTCCTGCTGGACCCCATGATGCCATCCCGCCTGATCGGTGCCTTCCCTGAGGGGGTGGAGGTGCGCAAGGTCGGGCTGGCGGAGGCGGTGCGGGTGACGAAGGGGTTTTTGCACCGCCCCGTGTGACGGGGGTTAAGCCCCCGGCACACCCTTGCTGGTCGAATACTCAAAATGCAGGACATGGTCAGGGTGCACCAGCCCGTGCGCCGCGTGCGCTGCCATGGCCGCCTCGCTGAACCCGCACAGGATCAGTTTCAGCTTTCCCGGATAATGGGCGATATCGCCGATGGCGAAGATGCCCGGGGCCGACGTGGCGAGTGTGCGCTGATCGACCAGGATATGGCCCTTTTCCATGTCCAGGCCCCAATCGGCGATGGGGCCGAGATTCATGGCAAGGCCAAAGAAGGGCAGCAGCACATCCGCTTCCAGCACCTTTTCATTATCATCCAGGTCGGCGACCCGCACGCCCGTCAGCTTGCCGTCCGTGCCCTCCAGGCCCGAAAGCTGATAGGGCACCACCATCTCCACCTTGCCTTCCTTGACCAGGGCATCCAGGCGGGACACGCTTTCGGGTGCTGCGCGGAATTTGGGGCGGCGGTGGACCACCATGACATGGGCCGCCACTTCCGAAAGGGAATTGGCCCAGTCCACGGCGCTGTCGCCGCCGCCGGCAATGACGATGCGCTTGCCCGCGAAATCCTGACGGCGCTTCACCAGGTAGAAGATGCCTGTGCCTTCATAGGCTTCCAGACCGTCCAGGGGCGGCTTGTTGGGACCAAAGGCCCCCACGCCCGCCGCGATGATCACGGCCTTGGCGTCGATCACGGTGCCCTTGTCGGTGCCCACGCGCCAACCGGTATCGGTCCGGGTCAGGGTGGTGACCTGCTGTCCCAGATGGTAGGTGGGGTTGAAGGGGGCCGCCTGTTCGGCCAGCTTGTCGATCAGGTCGGCGCCATCAATGGAAGGGTGGGCCGGGATGTCATAGATCGGCTTTTCCGGGTACAGCGCCGCACATTGCCCGCCCACCATGTCGAGCGCGTCCACCACATGGGTGCGCATCTTCAACATGCCGCATTCAAACACGGCAAACAGGCCCACGGGGCCGGCGCCGATGATGACGACATCGGTGGAATGGCTGTTCTCGGACGACATGCAAACGCTCCCCATCGGGCGGATATCACGACTGGCGGGTTTGGTGCCGTGTTTCGCGCGCGATGGCAAGTGCGGATGCGCGGACGCGGGATTGCGTCGCCCCTTGCGGTACAGGGGTCTTTTGTCGGAGTCTGGGGGCATGATCCTGGAAAGCCACCCCCAATGACCCTGACCCTTTCCCTTGCCGATGAGGCCGCGACCAAGGCGCTAGCGGCGCGTCTGGCCCCGCATCTGCGGGCCGGCGATGTGGTGACCCTGCGCGGTGACCTTGGTGCCGGCAAGACGGCGCTGGCCCGGTTCCTGATCCGCCATCTGGCCGGCGATGAGAGCGAGGAGGTGCCAAGCCCGACCTTCACCCTGGTCCAGACCTATGAACACCTGACGCCGCCCATCTGGCATTTCGACCTTTACCGCCTGACCGATCCGGGGGAGGTGGTGGAACTGGGGTGGGAAGAAGCACGCGAAGCCTGCGCCCTGGTCGAATGGTCGGAACGGCTGGGTCCGCTGCTGCCGCGTGACCGGCTGGATGTGCAACTGACCTTGGACGGGCCGACGGCGCGGCAGGTGGTCATTACGGGCCATGGCGCCTGGGAAGCACGCGTGGCGGGAATATGATACCAATTTGCCGAGGGTTTAACCCTTGGCAAATTGGAGGCTGGCGACGGCCAGCCCGGCGCCTGTGCGCCGTGAGCCAAGCTGCCGGATGGCAGCGCCCGGCGTTTGAGGGAGATTGGTATACGCATGATGCGTGAGGACGTGATTATCGGCTTCCTGGCCACGGTCGGCTGGGGCGATGCGGTACGGGTCGCCATGGGGGCCGACTGGTCCACCCGCCGCTATGAACGGCTGATAAAAGCCGACGGGGCCAAGGCTATCCTGATGGATGCGGCGGGTGATGGGGTGGGGCAGGTGCCACCCTTCGTACGCCTGTGCGGTCTGCTGCGGGATGTAGACCTGTCGGCCCCCGTGATCTTTGCGGAGGATCAGGGTCAGGGCCTGCTGCTGCTGGAAGATTTCGGGGATGACAGTTTCGCTGCCCTGCTGGAACGCGGGGACGATGCCTGGCCGCTTTACGGTGTCGCGACCGATGTCCTGTCGCACCTGCATCAACGCTTTGATCCCGGTATCGCCCCGGATGTGCAGCGCTATGACCTGTCCCTGTTCACCAGACAGGTGGCGCTGTTCGGCGATGCCTATCTGGATGCAGCGGGCAATCCGCTGACCCCGGCGGGGCGGCATGCGCTGGATCAGGCTTGGGTGACGGTGCTTACCCACGTGCTGGGCCTCGTACCCGACAGCCTGCTGCTGCGCGATTATCATCCGGGCAACCTGATGCGGCTGGACCGTCCAGGCGTGCGGGCCTGTGGTCTGCTGGATGTGCAGGATGGCGGCGTCGGGCCGGTCAGTTATGATCTGTTGTCGCTGTTGCAGGATGCGCGGCGCGATGTGCCGGACGATATCCAGGCGGCGATGATCGACCGCTATCTGGCGTCCATGCCCGGCCTGTCGCGCGATGCTTTCCTGGCCAGTTACGCCGTGATGGGTGCCATGCGCCATGCCCGCATCCTGGGCCGTGTGGCACAATTGGCGGCGGGCGGGGGCAAGGCAAAGCAACTGGCCTTCCTGTCCCGCGTCTGGGGACAGTTCCGGACGGCCATCGCGCATCCGCTTTTGTCGCCGTTACAAAGTTTCACGGATCAACATTTGCCCCCTGACGGTGCCGTGCCGCATATTCTGGGGCGTTAATTAAACTGGAGTGCCTTTAATGTCCTTCATGCCCAAGCGGGCGATGGTGCTGGCGGCGGGTCTGGGCCTGCGCATGCGTCCGATCACCTTGGAAACGCCCAAGCCGCTGGTGACCGTGGGTGGCCGCACCATGCTGGATCACGCGCTGGACCGGCTAGAAGCCGTCGGCGTGGAAGAGGCGGTGGTGAATGCCCATTGGCTGGCCGATAAGATCGAAGCGCATCTGGCGGCCAACCCCCGCCGCAACCTGAAACTGACCCTGTCGCGCGAAGAGACGCAGCTTGAAACCGGCGGCGGCGTGAAACATGCCCTGCCGCTGCTGGGTGATGATCCGTTCTTTGTGGTCAATGCCGATATCGTGTGGCTGGACGGGCCGGTGCCGGCATTGCGCCGCCTGGCCGATGCCTGGAACCCGGAGGTCATGGACAGTCTGCTGCTGGTCACACCGACGCCCAGCGCCATCGGCTATGACGGGCGGGGCGATTACCTGATGGACCCCGATGGCCGTCTGTCGCAGCGCCCGGACCTGGAGGTTTCGCCCTTCGTGATGGCCGGCGTGTCGATCATGACGGCGGCACAGTTCGCCGACACGCCCGATGGCGCCTTTTCCAATCTGCTGCTGTGGCAGCGGGCGGAGGCGGCGGGCCGCCTGTTCGGTGTCCGGCATGAGGGCAACTGGTATCATGTCGGTACACCCAATGCCGTGCCCCTGGTCGATGGCCATTTGCAGGCCCCCGCCAGCCGCGAGGTCGTGCCCTGATGTCCCACAC
>JAEMSB010000106.1:4927-10536 GCA_016463045.1 Niveispirillum sp. | reverse complement strand
ACACCGACGCATGTCCCCGGCAAGGCCGCCGCGAAGCCAGCGGAAGCGGCACCGCTGATCCCGGCAGATACCAGCGCGGAAGCGGCAGCGGTTGAAGCGGACGCCAGTGTCGAAGCGGAATCCAGCCCGCATAGCGGCGTGACGGCAACCCAGGCCGCCGCGACCCCGGTGCGGACGGCCACGACCACCGCCGCCAACGCCGCTGCACGCCCCGCCGCCACAGCCCGCAGCAATGCCGAGGCCGCCACCCAGGCCGAAGCCGATGCCACGGCAGAGGAGCAGGCCGCCGCCGAGGATGACGAGGCCGTCACCAATCACCGCATGCTGGCACCCAAGCATGTGGGCACCGAGGCGCGGGCCGAGAGCCAGGCCGACATGGCCGGGCCGGCACAAACTGCCGGGCAGAACCAGCCTGCCACCCGCGCGGAGGCCCCCAATCTGCGCCCCGAGACGGAAGATAACCTGCTGTCCCGCGCCATCACCGCCGGAGCCAAAGGCCATGAGGGTGGCAGCGCCACCGATGGCGACAGCGGCAGCAACAGCGGTTCCGGCTTTGCCGAACCCGCCGCCGTGGACAGCGCCGCCGCAACGCTGGCGGCAGGCGAGAATGGCAAGGTCCAGGGCAATGATTTCGCCCAATCCCTGCGCCAGACATCCGCACCACACCGGCCCAACGCCTATGTCCCACCCGGACATCAGATGGCGATGCATGTCCAGCGCGCCGTTCAGGACGGCAATGACCGTGTCTCCATCCAGCTCAACCCCTATGAAATGGGCCGTATCGATGTGCAGCTGGAGATCGGGTCGGAAGGAAAGCTGCGCGCCAAGGTGATGGTGGAGAATCCGGCCACGCTGGAGATGCTGCAAAAGGATGCCAAGAACCTGGAGAAGGCCTTGCAGGAGGCCGGTCTGCAGACCGACCAGGACAGCCTGTCCTTCTCGCTCCAGGATAGCGGCGATCAGGCCCAGCAGCGCCAGGACCAGCAGGACCAGTCCGGCTATGGCACGGGGTTTGCTTCTGATGATGTCGAGGAAGAAGACCCGGCAATTATCGCCCAGGCCCAGATACTGGAGTTCGGGCGGGTGGATGTTCGGGTCTGATGCAGCATATCCCTGACGGGAAGGATCAAGACGATGTCCATCTCCGGTATCGCGAATACAGCCGCCAATGCGGCCAACGGCACCACCGGCAGCACCGGCACCAAGGAGAAATCCGCGCTGGGGGATCTGTCGGACAATTACGAAACGTTCCTGACGCTGCTGACATCGCAGCTTCAGAACCAGGACCCGTTGCAGCCGACCGACACCGCCGAATTCACCAAGCAGCTGGTGCAGTACTCTCAGGTCGAACAGTCGATCAAGACCAACGACAAGCTGGATGGCGTCATCAGCGCCATCAATAACGGCCAGCCCAACCAGGCGCTGGGCTATATGGGCAAAACGGTGGAGATCCAGTCCAATGGCATCTCCCTCCAGGACGGCAAGGCCCACCTGACCGTGTCCACCGACAGCGTCGCCTCCAGCGCGGTATTCGAGATCACCGACGCGAAGACCGGCAAGGTGCTGCGCACCCTTGAATTGTCCAAGTTCGCCGGTACCCAGGATGTCAATTGGGACGGCAAGGATAGCAGCGGCACGCAGCTGAAGGATGGTACCTACAAGGGTGTGGCTAAAATAAAGGGGGTTGATGGCAAGGACTTGAGTCCGCAGGTCATGAGCTTTGGTCGCGTGACCGGTGTCGATTTGACAGCGGGTGAACCTTACCTGATGTTGGGCACCCTGCCGATCACCATGAACAATGTGCTGTCGATCAAACAATGAATGACCTTTTGCGCCCTCATACTTTCGGGTTATCCGGCCCTTCTTTCACGCTTTGTTAAGAGCGTGCCGCTAACGATGGCAGGGAAGATCGTATCGGAGCGTTCCTTGCCATGAAGCCCTTGAACAATGCCGCGACCAGCCGCCTGCGGGCGGAGACGGATCTGGATGCCGCCAGCCTCCAGCATGGCAGCGGTCCCCTGACACTGGACGATCTGCCGCCGCCCGACACCCGCCGCTGGGTGATGCGCCGCAAGGCAGAGGTTGTCGCCGGGGTACGCGCCGGGTTGTTGACGGTTGAGGATGCCTGCAAGCGCTATGACCTGTCGTCGGAGGAATTCGCCTCCTGGCAGGAAATGATCGACCGTCACGGCGTGCAGGCGCTGCGCGTGACCCGCCTGCAGGACTATCGCCGCCGCGAAGACTGAGCCACCGCCGTCAGCGCAGATTGTCAGCTACGCTGTGCAGCCCCTGGGCGCGCAGCATTTCCTGACGCTGACGCAGGCGGCGGCGTTCGATTGATTGGTGCGTGCGCTCACCCCCCAGGATGGTTCCATCCTCCCCGGTCAGGGAAAGGACGAGGGCGTCCAGCAGCGCCCCTTCCTGATCCTGTGCGCGCTGATCCAGCGGGCGGTCGGTATTGATCTCGCGCAGCAGGCGGTCGGCCAGGGCGGCCTGTGTTTGCGGCAGATGGCCCTGGGGGATCAGGTTGGCGATGATCTTCATGGTCGGATTGGTCACCGCATCGGCGATCCCCTTCCGGCACAGGACAACCGATCCCATCACCTTTAGGGCCGTGCCAAGGTTGGGCTGCGGCGCGAACAGTTCCTGCACCACCTCGGCAAAGATCATGGTGTCGGCCATGATGGCATCGACATGCCGCACCATGCCGTTCTCGACATTGTCCTGTGCCAGCCGCGCCAAGATATCGACCTTGGCCAGCAGCGAGCGGAATTCGAACAGCCAGACGCTGAGCAGCGAATTCAGCACATAATCATGCTGTTCCAGCCCGACTTTCTGCTGAATGAAGGTAGACAGACCGGCCAGATCCTGGCCCTTGAATTCCGGGTAATTGCCACGTTCAGCGGCGAAATTGCGGGCCTTCTGCTGGCACTGTGTCAGCAGCCCGTCCAGCAATGTCATCCGTTCCTTCACGGGCACATTCATGGCCGCCGCCTGTGCCGCCCCCACCCGGTGCATGGCAGCATTCACCAGGCCCTGCGCATCCTGCAACTTGCGGATATGGCTGAAACTGTGCAGCAGTTCCGTCGTGCAGATATTGGAGCGCTGCATGTAGTCGCGCATGACCTGCCCGATGGTGCGCCGCGCATCCGCCGTATAGAGATCATCCACCACCTTGCAGACGGCCAGCTCGCCGACCGGGGTGGACACGACAATGGGCTTTTCCTTGGGCGGATTGGCCGTCGCCTCATACACCACCATCTCCGATGCGGCAGCGCTGGAAAGTGCCCTGTGCCGGACAACCTTAACATGGGTCGTCTTGTTCAGGCGCAGCAGCAGCTGTGCCTCATTGATAGCTTCCGGCTCTTCCTCGCACAGGACATGAAGCTGCCAGCGGTCGTCCTTCTTCAGGAAAACCTCAAAGGTCTTCTTCTTGTTCCAGAAGTTGACCCCGAAAATCATGCTGAAAGCCCCCTATCCATTTAGTCTTAGTCTAATGGACAGGGGGCGTTTGGCAACAGCGCAGTTAGGTCAGCGATCAATCAAAAGGATTGGTGCTGCCTTTACGCAGCAGCAGACGGATGGGAACGCCCGGCAGGTCCAGATGTTCGCGCATGCCATTGACCAGATAGCGCGAGTAATGTTCGGGCAGGTCCACCGGCTTGCTGACGAACAGCGCGAAGGTCGGCGGACGGCTTTTCACCTGGGTCATGTAGCGGATTTTCAGGCGGCGGCCATCGACCAGCGGCGGCGGATGGCTGTCCGTCATGTCGGCCAGCCAGCGGTTCAGTTGCGACGTCGGGATACGCCGGTTCCAGACGCCATAGGTGGTGACGACCGCATCCAGCAGATCGGTCAGCTTCTGGCCCTTCAGGGCCGAGATGGCCACCGTCGGAATGCCCTTCACCTGCGGCAGGGAGGTCTGCAAGCGATCGGACATGCGGCGCAGAGCGGCGTTCTTGTCCTCCACCGCGTCCCACTTGTTCAGCGCGATGACCAGGGCGCGGCCTTCCTCGATCACCAATCGTGCGATGGTCAGGTCCTGCTTGTCCAGGATGCCATCGGCATCCAGCAGCAGTACCACGACATGGGCCATACGGATAACGCGGAGCGTATCCTGGTTGGCCATCTTCTCCAGCTTCTCATCCACCCGCGCCCGCTTGCGCAGGCCGGCGGTGTCGACCAGACGGATGGGGCGGCCCCGCCATTCCCATTCCACCGCAATGGCGTCGCGCGTCATACCGGCTTCGGGGCCGGTCAACACGCGTTCTTCCTGAACCAGGGCGTTCAGCAGGGTGGATTTGCCCACGTTCGGGCGGCCCACAATGGCCAGCTGCAGGGCCTTGGGCTCATCCTCGGCGGTGGTTTCCCCTTCCTGGCGGACCTCGGCCTCGGCAGCGTCCACATCGAACGCCTCTTCCTCTTCCGGTTCGTCCTTCGGCATGAAGGGTTCCAGGGCCGTGACCAGATCGGCCATGCCCTCGCCATGTTCCGCCGACAGCGGCACCGGCTCACCAAGGCCCAGCTCGAACGCCTCAATCAGTCCGGGACGGCTGGCAGCCCCCTCGCACTTGTTGGCGATCAAGATGGTGGGCTTGCCGGCCTTGCGCAGCCAGGCACCGAAATGCTTGTCCATGGCTGTAACGCCAGCGCGCGCATCGATCAGGAACAGGGCCACATCGGCCCGTTCTACCGCCCGCTCCGTCTGGCGGCGCATGCGCGCCTCCAGACTGTCGTCAAAGACGTCTTCCAGACCTGCCGTGTCGACCACGGTAAATTCCAAGCCCCCCACGCGCCCGTCGGCGGCGCGCCAGTCGCGCGTCACGCCGGGCTGGTCGTCAACCAGGGCGATCTTCTTGCCGACCAGCCGGTTGAACAGGGTGGACTTGCCGACATTCGGCCGCCCGATAATGGCGACCGTCAGCCGGTGCGTGGCCTTTATCACTCTAAACTCCGTTTACCGATAGGCGACCAGATCGCCATCTTCCGTCAAAAGATACAGGGTTTCGCCGGCCACAACAGGGGCCTGCAGGGTGGAGGCGGGCAGACTGGTCTTCTTGATCACCTTGCCATCGGCAACCGCGATCTCGACCAGTTCGCCCTGATTGTTGGTCAACAGCAGGCGGCCACCGGCAGCGATAGGGCCGGTCCAGAGGACAGGGTCTTCCTTGTCCTCCTCATCCTCCCACTGCTGCAACTGGGTGATCCAGCGTACGCGGCCATCCTTGCGGGTCAGGGCAACGACCTGACCGTCATTGGTGGTCACGAAAATCCAGTCGCCGATAATGGCCGGGGTGGTGATGCCGCCGATATCCTGTTCCCAGACACGCTGGCCGGAACGGATATCCACGGCGGCCATGCGCCCGGAATGGCTGATCGCATAGGCGATGCCATCAGCGATGACGGGCAGACCGCGGATATCGGCCAGACCCGTCAGATTCTCACCCCGGCGCACCGACGCCAGGCTGTCCTGCCAGGACTGCCGGCCATTCTCCACGCGCAGCGCAAACAGCTCACCCGACGAATAGGGAACGATGGCCGTATCCCCTTCCACCGCCGGCGCCGAACCACCCAGCAGGGCAGCAGGCTCCAGGAAGCCGGTGTGGTAC
>JAEMSB010000106.1:0-4917 GCA_016463045.1 Niveispirillum sp. | reverse complement strand
ATTGCAGGGAACCGTTTTCCGCCGACAGGGTGATCATCTGATTATCGACGGTGGACACGAAGACGCGGCCATCAAGCACCGTGGGGGCGGAGCGAATCGGGCCGGCGATGCGGCGACGCCAGACAATATCGCCATTGTCATAATCGACGGCCACGGCTTCACCATAGCCGTTGGTGGCATAGACGCGGTTGTCATGCACCGCGACGCCGCCGCCAAAGGCCTCGCCCTCCTGCTTCTCGCGCAGGATGTTGCGCTTCCAGATGCGCTTACCCGACTTGGCGTCAAAGGCATGCAGATCATAGTCAGTGTCCAGCACGAACAGACGGCCACCGGCGATCACCGGTCCGGCCAGCAGGCGCACGCTGCTGTCGGAGCCGGAAACCGATGCGCTCCACGCCTTGGACAGGTTGCGGCCCAGCGCGACATGGCCGGGATTATGGGCCGGATTGCTGCCGGCCTGTGCCCAGTCAGCATTGACCACAGCCTCAGGCAGGGTCACTTCCGCCGCCGAAACCTGCGGATCGACCTCCAACTGCTGCTGAAGCTGCAGCACCGAGATGCGGTTGCCGCCCAACTTGGGACCGTCATCATCGCCAGAGAACCAGTCAGTGATACCGCAGCCCGACAGCAGCAGGCAGGCCAACAGCGGCGCCGCCATACGGGCGGCCAGGGGGTAACGGGTCCGGGTCGGGGCGGCGCCTGAACGGCGGGCGGCGACGGCGGTAGCGGAACGGGTGATGTCAGCCATCTTTTCCTTGATCCCGGACTTATTTCGTCGCCGCGTACAGCGCGGCCAATTCGGTGGCACGGGCGCGAAGCGCCTGCGGAGCGGTGCTGTCTTCCGACAGTTCCTTGAACAGGGAGGCGGCACCGGCATTGTCGCCCGCGCGGGCGGCCAGCAGGCCCGATGCCTCCATCGCCGCCGCCTTCCAGGCATTGCCGGCCTTCAGCAACGGCGCCAGGCGGGTGCGCAGGGCGGCGGCATCGCCGGTATCCAGCTGCAACTGCACCGACAGGAGCGTGGCCAGATCGCGCAGCATCGGATCGGTGCCAGCGGTACCGGCCACCTGATCGTAAAGGGCAATGGCCTTGTCACGCTCGCCTTCACGGGCACGCAGACCGGCCTCATACAGGCGGGCCATATCGGCATGGCCGTCACCCAACGTGGTACCAACGGCAGACAGCGCGTCGGCAGCGGCCTTCAGGTCGGGCTGGCTGTTCTCATCGGCGGGGCGCAGCTTGGCCAGCGCCTCGGACAGGACAGCGGTACGCTCCTCCATCCGGGTGGTACGCCAATGCTTCCAGCCGACATTGCCAGCTGTGGCCGCCACCACCAGAACGGCAGCCGCGATGACGAAACCGCCATACCGCTTCCAGAACGTCATGATCTGGTCGCGGCGCAGATCTTCGTCAACTTCGCGAAAGATATCGGACATGCATCACCCTCGGCCGCTTGCCGAACGAATAAATAAAGGGCGGCGATAGCAGACCCCCCGTCCCGGGTCAAGGCGGCTGCCCCCGCGTCACCCCCCTTGCACGCCCGGGCGGGGCGGAACAAGCGGTGCGACCGCCGATACAATACGCTGCTTTCTGGCAATTGCGGGGCAAAAAGCAAAGGGGCGGCCAAACCGCCGCCCCCCCCCGCATCATCGTGCTGCCAAAATCAGGCGCTGGTCACCACGGCCTCAACCACCGGCAGGTCCAGCCAGTCAGCAGCAACCATGGCCTGGGTGCGATTGCGCACACCCAGCGCTTTGAAGATGGCCGTGATGTGAATCTTGACGGTGCCGACGGTCAGGTCCAGCGCTTCGGAGATTTCCTGGTTGTTGCGACCAGCCCGGATCATCGAGAGAATTTCCCGCTGACGCGGCGTCAATTGCTTGCCAGCATCTTCACGGAAGAAGCCAGCGGGAACCGGTCCCGCCACGGTCATCAGCGGCTCCCCACCCGGACGCATGGCGACGACGGGGGGCACGAACACGCCACCGTCGCGCACAACCTCCAGCGCGCTGGGCAGTTCATCCGCCACATCGCCCCGGCGAATATAGGCGCGGGCCCCTTCACCCAACGCCGCACGCATCCGGTCCGGGTCATTACCACCCACTGCGATCAGCGGAACGTTGGGGCAGCGCTGCACGAATTCCTTGATGGCACCCCGTACTGCCATGGTGGTTGAGACCATGCCAACGATCAATGCCTTCGGGTTGGCCTGGGCCACCTGCGCCAAATCAGCCAGGTCGGCCACCTCGTCGACAGGGTCGATAATCCCGACGCGGCGCGCCAGCTGGCGGACACGGGTAACGAAGGCAGCTTCGTGATCGATCAGTATCAAACGCATTTCAACGGCCTCTCAGGCTCCAACCGCAACCTGCCATGGATGCTAGGCACCGGCATTTCCCTACTATACACAAGCTTTTGGCTTCCTACAATTTTATGCAGCGTCCACCGCAAAAATCGTCCAAACCCAGGAAATCCTTGATATCCCGCGTCACATTGGTCCACTCACAACCCCTTCTCTCATACCACCGATAAGATGTAGAGAACCGGGACTGTAACCGAACACGTCAACGCTTTGCTATCAAGCACTTAAGTCGAGCTTTCAGCCCAGCTTGTATGCGTCAAAAACTTCCTATCGGCGATTAGGAAATTATTAACGGATCACCGTTGCGCCTTGTGTTGATATTGAATACTAAATCAAAAATCTAAAAATGTAATACCCTTGTAACGCGCTATCCCTCAGGATAGCGCGGGGACTGCCCCTCAGCTGTCGCATAATGCTCCCGAATTATGCCTCAGATTGCGCCGAAACATACTAAAATATGACACCCGACGGGATTGTAAGCGGCATATGAAAAGGGCGGGCCATCCGCCAGCAGCGAACGGCCCGCACAAATCAGATCAACCACCGCCAGATCAGGCAGACGCCATACCAGCCGTTTCAAGCATGTCGCTGTTGGCTGCCTGCCCGCCTTCGGAAGCGCCGAGTCCATTGTTCATGGCCCAGATTGCCGCCTGAGTACGGTTGACGGCATTGATCTTCCGCAACAGGCTTTTCAGATGCACTTTCACGGTGGCTTCCGTGATGCCCAGATTGGCGGCAATAATCTTATTGCTGTCACCATCGATCAGACAGCGCAGGATCTGTGTCTCCCGCTGCGACAGGCCTTTGCGCAGGGCCGTGATCTCGGTCGCGGGCTGGGGCTGCACCTGACCGGTAACCAGCAGGTCTGCCAGATGGGTCGGGAACACCTTCTCCCCCATCATTACCAGACGCAGCGACTGGGCCAGCGCGTCAGCCGACATGTCCTTCATGAGATATCCGGCAACCCCGACCTCCAGCGCCTGGGTCAGACGGCGTGCGTCAAGTCCGCCGGTCAGAATGACTAGGGGAGCCGACACCGCCTGTCGTAGCTGCGAAAGACGTGTGATAGCCGAAACCTCCTCACCGGGATCGACCAGGATCAGGTCGACCGCCGCCGGTAACTCCACCGCCAGAGCCTCTTCTATGCTGGCGAATTCCGCCGCCACATTGAACGGCACATCCAGCAGCAGGCGGCTCAGCCCCTCCCGGAACAGCTTGTTCGCGTCGATCAGAATAACGGTCTGCATATCTTGGCCCTCACTGAACGGCACCGGCCCCCATTCGGTGGAGGAATGGTCAGGCGACCTTCCGGCGACAATTTCCAACTTAATAGACTTTATCCCTCCACGAAGGATTCCAATAGCTCTCTAAGGCCGTATTTCATGAATACTTTCGGCCTATGCCAGTAAATCTGCCCAGAAATTGTCAGAATTGGGCCGCCAGTTTGCCCTATCCGCATTAAGGCATAGCCAGAATTGACAGGCAGCACCGAGACGCCTTATGCCGATTATCATCATATTTCTGATGCAGATTTAAATCATATTAGATCGAAATTGGTTTTAATTCCGGCTAACCATGTTACCGGGGCAAGATCAGCGAAAGCGCCGAAGCCCATGCGTCAAGCGCAATGCAAGATGAACAAGATTGCATAGATGATGCTGCACCGCAGCAGAGCGGCAGCCCGGCGATCCCTGTGGATGAATGGTAATTCATATTCATTTGGAAGGGTTTATTGGGGGACAACGCAGTCCCCGCAGAACATCTGGGTTCCAAGCGGCACACCGATGATTGTCCACCGGTGGCACCAGAAATGGCAACAGCCCCGAAACGGGGCTGTCTTTATGCTTGCCATCGGCCCGCATTGGAGCCATATTTTGCATCGCAGCACGTTGTGCTGCTTGCCCTTATCGGGCGTTTCCTCCCTAAACTCAGGCCGCTCATGTAGCGGCCTTTCTTTTTGCCCGCTTCATGCGCCCGGAACGTGCCGCTTGAAACAAGTGAAACGCGCCGGCCTGGGTGACGACTATTTCTTTCAAATCGCGCCCCGGGTCAAGCCATTTTCTTCCCAAGGCTTAAAAAAGTCTTAAGCGCGGGCCATCGGGCCGATATCGCCAGCCGATAGATCGCCATGCTATCGATATCAGCCGGCCAATCCCTCCAGAATCGGGCAATGGGGGCGATCATCGCCCTGGCAGCGGTCGGCAAGGTCGGTCAGGCTGGCGCGCATGACCTGAAGCTCGGCAATCTTGCGGTCCAAGGTCGCGATATGATCCAGCGCCAGCTTCTTCACTTCGCAGGATGACCGCTCCCGGTCGCCCCACAGGCGCAGCAGCGCGTCGATATCCTCCAGCGCGAAGCCCAGATCGCGGGCATGGCGGATGAAACGCAGGGAATGGATGTCGGCGTCGGTATAGACCCGATAGCCGGAATCAGTCCGCAGGGCCGGCTTGATCAGGCCGATGCTTTCATAATGCCGGATCATCTTGGCCGACACGCCCGTGGCCGCCGCCGCCTCGCCAATATTCATCTTCCCCCCCCCCCCGCCGGTACGCGCT
>JAEMSB010000105.1:1845-10547 GCA_016463045.1 Niveispirillum sp. | reverse complement strand
GGGCCATGGCGGTGGTGGCGGCGTGGCCGGCGACGGTGATCCAGGCGATGATCAGCGCCGTCAGGCCGGCCGCCACGAAATAGGCCGGCGACAGGTCTACACGTTGTTCGAACCCGTCCAGCCAGCCGCGCAGCAGCCACCAGGCGATGGGCCAGGCGATGAGGTTGGCGATCATGACGGGGCGAGAGAATTGCCAGACCAGCAGGGCCACGATCTGCGCGACCGTCGCGCCGAACACCTTGCGCAGGCCGATCTCCTTGGTCCGCCGCCGGGCCGCAAAGCCGGACAGGCCATAGAGACCCAGGCAGGCCACCAGGATGGCGAGGCCGGAGAAGGAGGCGAAGACGGTGGCCTGCACCCGTTCCTCATTATACTGGGCGGCGATCATGTCCTCCACGAAGGCGGCATTGAAGGGCCGGTCATTGATGATGCGGGCCCAGAGCGACTGTACCTGAGACAGCAGCGCCGACGGATCGCGCCCGTCGAAGCGGATGGACAGCGTGTCGAACTGGCTTTCGGCCTGGAACATCACGGTCGGCTGTATCCCGTATTTCAGGGACCGGAACCGGATATCCGGGATGACGCCGACAATGGTCAGGTCGAAGGGCGCGTTGCCCAGCGTCTTGGTCTTCAGGACACGGCCTACCGCATCGGCATTGGTAGCAAAACCCAGCAGGCGGGCCGCCGCTTCGTTGATCATGGCGGACGCCTGCCCCGTCTCCCCATCCGCCGTCGGGCGGATCAGGTCGGTGCCGAAGGAGGGGTTGAAGACACGGCCAGCCACGGGGGCGACCTTGTACAGTTCCATGAACCCGTCACCCAGGCTCTGGTAATTCAACACCTGCCCCTTCTCGCCCGAGCCTTCCAACGTGAAGATCATGTTGTTTTCGTTATTGTCGGTGGGCACGTCGGAGGACAGGGCAACGTCTGTCACGCCGGGCAGGCGGCGGACCTGTTCCATCACGGCCTCGCGCGTCGACTGGAACCCCACCCCGCCCAGGTTGCGCAGGGCCAGCACATGCTGCCGGTCAAAACCAAGTTCGGCATTGGTTGCGAAAATGGTCTGGCGATAGACGACCAGGGTGATGATCGAGAGACCAATGGCCACCGCGAACTGCATCACCACCAGCAGCTGCCGCAGCCGCGCACCACCGCCATCGGCGGCGTCTTCACCCTTCAGGATGCGGGCCGGCTGGAACCCCGACAGATACAGCGCCGGATAGGCCCCACCCAGCAGGGTGACCAGCAGCGACAGGCCCAGCAGCGCCGAGAGAAACAGCGGGTCCAGCAGCGGGATCGACAGGTCCTTGCCCGTCACGCCATTAAAGGCCGGCAGCGCCAGCTCCATCAGGCCCAGCGCCACCAGGATGGACAGCACCACCATCACCGACCCTTCGGTCAGGAACTGTGCCACCAGGGAGCGGCGGCGTGCGCCCAGCACCTTGCGCACCGCCACCTCACGCCCGCGCAGGGAGGAGCGGGCGATGGCCATGTTGGTGAAATTCACGCAGCCCAGCGCCAGGATCAGCAAGGCCACCATGGACAGGGCCGTCACCAGCCCGGCATCGCCCGCCGGCTTCATATCGCCGATATCGCCGGCCTGCTGCTTGGCATGCAGGCGGATATCGCGGATGGGCATGAAATGCTGACGCGTGCTGTCGGAGGTGCGGACGCTGTTGTTTTTGTTGGGGATCATCCGGTCGATGAAGGCGGCATTGTCATCGGCCAGCCGGGCGATGTCATTGGTGCTGCGCAGCTTCAAGTAGGTGAAGACATTGACCGAGGTCCAGGTGTCCAGGACCTGGGGAAAGCCCGCCAGACGCTGCGGCACGACGGGGGCCAGCATCTCCACCTTCAGATGCGTATTGAGCGGCAGGTCGGCGATCACCGCCGTGACGCGGTGGTCATACCGGTCGGGACCGATACAGCAGATGGTCAGGGTGCGACCGATGGGATCAGCATCGCCGAAATATTTGCGCGCCGCACTTTGCGTCAGCACCAGCGATGACGGGTCCGACAGGGCCGTTTCCGCATCACCTTCCAGGAATTTCAGGCCGAAAATGGCAAGGGCCGCCGGGTCCGTATAGGTCACGGTCTGCGGAATGGCGGTGCCGTCGCGCAGGATGGAGGTGTCATAGGGGAACATGCGGGCCGCCACCTCCACCTGTTCGGGATAGGCGGTGATAAGGGCGTCCATCATGCGACCCGCCGAGCGGACCGTGTTGAAGGGCGCGCGGCCCGGTATCTCATAGCTGGTATGGACGCGCACGATGCGGTCGGCATCGGGCACCCAGGCGTCATAGGACAGCTCGTCCCGGACATGCAGCATGATCATCAGGCAACTGGCCAGACCCACGGCCAGACCGGTGACATTGATGGCCGTGTACAGCTTGTGCCGCAGCAGATTGCGTACGGCCACCATGACCCAGTTCTTCAGCATGATATCCCCCCTCTCTATCCCTTTAACCGTCACTCGTACCGCAATGCCTTGACCGGCTTTGCCTGCGCCACGCGGGCGGCATGCAGGCCCACCGTCACCCAGGCAATGGCCAGCGCCACCGATCCGGCGCCCAGGAACAGCAGCGGGTTCAGGTCGATCCGGTAGGTAAAATCCGACAGCCAACGATCCATGCAGAACCAGGCCACGGGCCAGGCGATCAGGTTCGCCACCAGCACCGGCTTTGAAAACTGCCAGACCAGCAGGCGGACAATGTCGGGCACACTGGCGCCCAGCACCTTGCGCAGGCCGATCTCCCTGGTCCGGCGTTCAGCGGTGAAGCTGGCCAGACCATAAAGGCCCAGGCAGGAGATGAAGATCGCCAGACCCGCAAAGGTCGCGAACATCTGCGAGGTCTTCTGTTCGCGCTGATACTGGTTGGCGATGTTCACATCGAAGAAGCTGCGCTCAATCGGGCGGTCGGGGATCAGTTCGGCCCAGGTGCGGTCGATCTTGTCCACCACCGCCTGCAACTTCCCGGCCTTGGCCCGTATGGCCATGGCATGGTGACGGCCCTCGTCGCTGATATACATCACGGCGCGGATGGGCTCATGAACAGAGCGGTAGTGGAAATCCGCCACCACGCCGATGACAGTGCCCATCAGATAGGTGGTCATGTTGTCCATGATCTTCACCTGCTGACCCAGGGCCGCAGTCGGGCTTTCATAGGCAAGGGCCTTCACGGCACTTTCATTCAGCACGACACCCATGGGGAGCAGCACTTCCTTGGTGCCTTCCGGCGGCGGCTTGTTCTCTTTCATCCAGTCGGGACGCTGGACCAGATCGGTGGCGCGGGTGCGGTCGAAGGTGCGACCGGCAACCATATGCATGCCCAGCGCTTCGAAGAAGCCGGGTCCGACACTGTCCTGACGCATCACATGCTGTTCAGGCTTGGTCCCGGTCAGCGGCTCGATCACGGTGTTGTTTTCCCCGCCATCGCCGGGGATATGGGCCGCCACGCCCACGCCGGCGACATTGGGATCGGCGCGCAGCATGTCCATGAAGGTCTCGCGCTTCTCCCGTACGCCTTCATCCAGGAAATGGCCGACGATCACGACATTCTCCGTGTCGTAGCCAAGGTTCTTGTGCTGGGCATAGATGAACTGGCCATAGACGACCGAGGTGGCGACCATCAGCGTGATGGAAATGGCGAACTGCACCACCACCAGCACTGTGCGCAGCCGACCGGAACCGCCACTGGTGCCCGACCCTGCACTTTTCATGGTCTGGGCCGGGTTGAAGGATGACAGAAGGAAAGCCGGATAGGCCCCGCCGCCGATACCCACCAGCAGCACCAGCCCCAGCAGCAGGGGCAGCAGCAGCGGGTCCCGGCTGAAATCCAGCACCAGTTCCTTGCCCAGGAACGTGCTGAACCCCGGCAGGGAAACTTCCACCAGCGCAATGGCGAGCAGCAGGGCGAACAGGGTCATCAGCACGCTTTCGCCCAGGAACTGCGACACCAGCTGTGCCCGGCTGGCGCCCACCACCTTGCGCACGCTGACCTCCCGCGCGCGCTGGGTGGCACGGGCCGTCGCCAGGTTCATGAAATTGATGCAGGCGATGATCAGCACCAGAAAGGCGACAGCCGTGAAGATGGTCAGCTCTGTCTGGCTGACCCCCGGCGTGACATCGCCGCCCATGGGTTCGGTATGGATGCTGGTCAGCGGACGCAGGCCGGGAAAGGCCAGGGCGGACAGATCAATGGGGCCCTGCGGCGTCTGCAACGGCGTGAAGGTGCGCTTGACCCATTCCTGCATGCCGGCGCGCAGCGGCTCCACCGACGCACCCGGCTTCAGCCGCAGATAGGTCTGGCCCTGCGTATTGCCCCAGTTCTTTTCCTGTTCGATCATCCAGGTGCCGGCGGGATGGCCCATGGGCAGCAGCACGCCGAAATCCAGATGCGTGTTGCGCGGCAGGCTGGCCACCACCGCCGTCACCTTCAGTTCATACTTGTGATCCAGCGTCAGGGTCTGGCCAAGGGCCGGCGCATCGCCGAAATATTTCCGGGCCATTTCTTCGGTCAGGACCACGGAATAGGGATCGGTCAGCGCGGTCGCGGCATCACCGGCCAGCAGCGGAAAATCAAAGATCCGCAGGAAGGTGGGATCGACCGTGAAGGTCCATTCATAGAATTGCCGGTCACCGACCGATATGATGGCCCGACTTTGAAGGAAGCGGGTGAAATCCTCCACGTCCGGATGGGCGTTCTTGAAGGCGGGGCCGAAACCCATCTGGGTATAGGCGTTGCGCTCCGGCTTGCGGCCCGGCACATGCCATTCGATGGTCGCCTGATAGATGCGGTCCGCGTCCTTGAAGAACCGGTCGTAACCGGTCTCATTGCGGACGTACAACAGGATCAGAAGACAGGCGGCCAGCCCAACGGCCAGACCCGACAGGTTCAACAAGGCGTGCAGACGGTGACGCAGCAGATTGCGCAGGGCCACCATGATCCAGTTGCGAAGCATCGTTCTCCCCCCTCTTGGTAGCCCCATCCCTGAACCAGGGAACCCTTGCGGGTCCGGTCCCCACCGGACCCGCAAGGGCCAGTCGCTCACTCGTAGCGCAGCGCCGTCACCGGCTTGGCCTGCGCCACGCGGGCCGCATGCAGGCCGACGGTG
This sequence comes from Niveispirillum sp., assembly GCA_016463045.1. Lineage (GTDB taxonomy): Bacteria > Pseudomonadota > Alphaproteobacteria > Azospirillales > Azospirillaceae > Niveispirillum. Next base: position 5,432 of record JAEMSB010000105.1, on the reverse strand, counting down.
GCCCAGGCGATCAGCAGCGCCACCGCACCAGCCGACACGAACAGCAGCGGGTTCAGATCGATGCGGAAGCTGAAGCCGTTCAGCCACTGGTCCATGAAGTACCAGGCCACGGGCCAAGCGATCAGGTTGGCGACCAGAACCGGCTTGGAGAACTGCCAGACCAGCAGGCGGACAATGTCCATCACGCTGGCGCCCAGCACCTTGCGCAGGCCGATTTCCTTGGTCCGGCGCTCCGCCGTGAAGCTGGCCAGACCGAACAGACCCAGGCAGGCGATCAGGATGGCGAGACCCGAGAAGGCCGCAAACATCTGCGAGGTCTTAGCCTCCCGCACATACTGGGCCTGGATACGGTCATCCAGGAATTCGCGGTTCAGCGGACGGTTGGGGAACATGTCGCGCCACACCCGCTCGATCTCCACCAGGGTCTTCTGCACGTTGCCGGGCTTCAGACGGACCAGCACGTCGGAGAAACGGTCGCGGTTGATGACGAACAGGGCCGGCGGGATCGGGTCATGGACGGAGCGGAAGTGGAAATCCGCCACGACACCGATGATGGTCAGCTTGTTGGTGCCATCATCATCGGCCCCGACCTCGAACTGCTTGCCGATCGCATCCTCATTGCTGGCGAAGCCCAGACGCTTCACGGCAGCCTCGTTGATCATGACGGCACCGGCATAGGTGCGGGCAGCCGTATCGCCTGCCGGCACCTGGGCCGGGTCGGCCAAGGGCGGCAGCTGATCGGCGGGACGGTTGCGGTCGAACTCACGGCCAGCCACCAGTTGCAGGCCCAGCGCCTTCACAAAGTCCCAATCAACACCACCCTGACGCAGCACCAGCATCTGATCCGGGTTGGCACCCGGCAGGCGGACATTGGTGTTGTTCTCGCTGCCATCGCCGGGGGTGCTGCTGCTGCCCGCCGCTGCGACAACGCCATCCAGCTTGGCCAGCGCCTCCACCAGCGTCTGCTGGCGGGCCTGTTCGACGGAACGCGGGAAGCCGCGCAGGACCAGGGTATTTTCCTTCTCGAACCCCAGATTCTTGTTCTGGGCATAGAGAAGCTGACCATAGACCACTGAGGTGGCGACCATCAGGGAGATGGAGATGGCGAACTGCACCACCACCAGCGCCATGCGCAGCCGGCCCGAACCACCGCCCACACCGGACGATGCGCCCTTCAGCACGCGGGCCGGATTGAAGCCTGACAGGAAGAAGGCCGGATAGGCACCGCCCGCCACACCCACCACCAGCGCCAGCCCCAGCAGAGCCGGACCCAACAGCGGATCGGTGAACAGGTTGAAGCTCAGCTTTTTGTCCAGGAAGGCGGAATAGGCCGGCAGGGCCAGTTCGACCAGGGCGATGGACAGGACAAGGCCGATCACCGTCAGCAGCAGCGATTCTCCGATGAATTGCATGATGATCTGGCTGCGGGATGCCCCCACCACCTTGCGCACGCTGACCTCACGGGCACGCTGGGTGGCCCGCGCCGTGGCCAGGTTCATGAAGTTGATCGAGGCAATCGCCAGAACCAGGGCCGCCACCGCCGCAAACGTGATGATCTCCGCATAGGAGGTGGCCGGACGCATGGAGGTCATCACCGGGTCGGTATGGATGTCCTTCAGATTGCGCAGGCGCGGCGTGAAAATCTCACCCAGCACGACATTGCCGGTGGGGGAATTCAACGTCGGGGCAGTCGTCTTGAACCAGGCGGGCATCCGGTCGCTCAGCGCCTTGCCATCCACGCCCGGCTTCAGCCGCACATAGGTTTCACAGCAGACAGCGCCCCAGTTGGTCTCGATGCCGCGCATGGCCTGGGCCACCGCCGCATAGGGACGGATGATTTCCAGATCAAAATGCGTGTTGGAGGGCATGTCGGGGATGACGCCCGTCACTTTCGCAGGGGCCGAACCGTCAATATCCAGGGTCTGGCCCAGCGGGTCCTGATCCTTGAAATATTTGCGCGCCATGCTTTCGGTCAGGACGATGCTGTTGGGATCGTCCAGCGCCGTCATGCGGTCACCGCGCAGGAAGGTGAAGTCGAATATCCGGAAAAAGTCGGGGTCCACGGCGCGGGCGGTTTCAGAGAAGCTTTCGCCACCCTGCTTGATGACGACGCTGTTCTGGATCACCCGGGCCGTCATCTCCACCTCCGGCAGCCCTACCTTCATGGAGGCGGCCAGGGGCAGCATGGAGGCGGCGAAATGATCCACCTGACGGCCCGGCAGCTGCGCCTTGAAGGCCACCTGATAGATGCGGTCATTGTCGGTGAAGAAACGGTCGTAGGACGTCTCGTTGCGGACAAACAGCAGGATCAGGACGCAGGTAGCCAGACCCACGGCCAGACCCGTGACGTTGATCGCCGAATAAAGCTTGTGTTTCAAAAGGTTGCGCAGGGCAACCATCAGGTAGTTCTTCAACATGGCAGATCCCCCCGGATGCCGTGGACGGCGATCATCAGGCCGCGCGCAGGTTCTCGGCCACGACCTGCCCGTCGAACAGGTTGATGATGCGCGTCGCATACTGGGCGTGCGGCATGGAGTGGGTGACCATGACGATGGTGGTGCCTTCGGCATTCAGTTCGGTCAGCATGCGCATGACCTCGTCACCATTGGCGCTGTCCAGATTACCGGTCGGCTCGTCTGCCAGCAGCATCTTGGGCTTGGCGACGACGGCGCGGGCGATGGCTACGCGCTGCTGCTGACCACCGGACAGCTGCTGCGGCAGGTGGCTTTCGCGATGGCCGATATTCACCTTCGCCAGGGCGGCCTTGACGCGTTCCTTGCGTTCACGCGCCGGGATGTCGTGATAGAGCAGGGCCAGTTCGACATTCTCGAACACGGTCAGCTCGTCGATCAGGTTGAAGCTCTGGAAGATGAAGCCGATATTCTTCTTACGGATATCGGCCAGCTTGCGCTCTCCATATTTCGACACTTCCTCGCCATTGAACCAGTATTGGCCGCTGCTGGGCGTATCCAGCATGCCGACAATGTTCAGCAGCGAGGACTTGCCGCAGCCCGAGGGGCCCATGATGGCGACGAATTCGCCGTCACGAACATGGATGTTCACCGAATTCAGCGCCGTGGTTTCGACTTCCTCGGTGCGGTAGGCTTTGACCAGATCAACCAGCTTCAACATTCCCTTGGTCCTTCCTGCTAAGATTTCGTTTTCCCTCAAGCGCCGGGCGCCGCCATCCGGCGGCACCAAGCCTCAATTCAACTGGATACGATCCATGCGGATCATGTCGCCATAGGCCGACGTGACCACCCGTTCACCCTTGTCCAGGCCGCTTTTCACCTCGATCACCTGGGCATTGCGGCGACCCAGCTGGACGGAGCGCTTGGTGGCATATTTGCCGTCGGAGCCGACGACGAACAGCCACGCCCCGCCCGTATCCTGATAGAAGGCGCCGTTGGGGATCAGCAGCGCCGTGGTTGTGTCACCCAGCTTCAGACGCAGTTGCAGGCTCTGGCCAGGACGGATGTCCTTGGGCGCCTCGCCGGCGAATTCCAGTTCGACCCGGAACTGGCCATCGCGCACCTGCGGGAAGATCTTGGCGACGCGCAGCATGTAAGTGCCGGACCCGATGGCGG
>JAEMSB010000105.1:0-1835 GCA_016463045.1 Niveispirillum sp. | reverse complement strand
ATGGCGGCCTCCGCCGTCTGGCCCGTGGCCAGACGCGGCAGGTAGAATTCATCCACCTGCGCCACGACCTTAAACCCGTCCATCCGGTCGATACGGCCCAGACGCTCACCGCGCGTCTTGTTCTGGCCAACCTCGGCTTCCAGCGAGGTCAGCTGGCCGTCAACCGGGGCCTTGACGATCAGATTGTCCAGGTTACGGCGGGCAAATTCCAGGTTCTCCTGCAATTTGCCGGTGCTCTCCTTCAGCTTGCCGAACTGTTCGTCGCGCAGACGGTCGGTGACGGTCTGCGTCTCCTTCAGGACGTCGCGGCGGCGCTGGAGATAGGTGTATTCGTCCTGCGCCTCGTCATACTGCGCCTGACTGATGGCCTTGGTCTTGATCAGTTCGGCACGGCGGTCCAGCGTGCGCTTCAGCTGCACCAGCTTATACTCCACCTCCACCAGGGCCTGGCGGTTGCTCAACCGCGTCACTTCCAGGTTCAGTTCCACCGTGCGCAGCTGGTTCAGCTGTTCGATTACCTGCGCTTCACGGCTGATCACCTCCAGCTGGAGGTCGGTATTGGTCAGTTCCAGCAAGGGCTGGCCCGCCTTCACGAACTGACCCGCCTCAGCGAAGCGGCGTTCCACACGGCCCCCCTCGACACTGTCCAGGAAGATGCTGGTCAGCGGTTCAACCGACCCACGCACGGGGATGAAATCCTCGAACTGGCCCTGATTGACGGTGGAAACGATCAGACGATCCTCCGCCACGCGCACCGTCTGCCCACCTGTGCCACCAAAAGCCATGTAAAGGCCGCCGGCCCCCACCAGCAGGGCGATGGCCGCCCCGGCAATGGCCTTCTTGTGCTTCTGGAGACCCGTCTTCTCGATCCGGCGATCCATCGCCATGATGCCCACTCCCTACCCTTGTTTGGTGCCGGTCAGGCCAGCCAGTTGATCAGCACGGCCAGCATCAGGCCGGCGAGCCAGAGGTCCGGATGGACGCTGAGGACGGCGTCCTCCACCCGGTCCATCAGGTCCGTTCCTTCGGTGATCATTTCCAACTGCTGCTGCGCCTGACGCATGATCAATCCCCATCCCTTGCCGTCGGTCCCGTCGCCGGCGTTCCGGGTTTCTACTGGCAAGGGGCGTGCCAATAAGAATTTTGTTTGTTTTCAAAGCATTGGTCACTTGGCGCGATTGTTCGGAAACGAACAGTGTCCGATTTCGGACAGAGCGCAACCCAAAGACGGACACTGGACGAACTACCACTTTTTAGGTAGACATATGTGGTTAACGTCGATGGGAAAAAGTCTCACGCCGTTGACACCGGTTTTCAGCACCAATGAAGGCCGGAGGGCAAAAAGTCGGCCAAAGGCGGGCACGGAAGATGGGGCAAATGTCGGTCAATCTGCCGGCATCTTTGCGCAGCACGACATCAATGCTGCGAACCCTTACGGCTGACCGCGAAACGGCCCTTTCCCGCCTGACCAGCGGGCTGAAAATCAACACCGCCATCCAGGGACCGCAGCAGTTTTTTGCCTCGCGCGGGCTCACGCAACGTGCGGGCGATCTCGACGGGCTGAAATCCGGAATGGCACAGGCCATTTCAACCGTGCAGGCCGCCAGTGCCGGCGTCGCATCCGTCAAAGGTCTGCTGGATCAGGCGCGGGGCCTGACCACGGTCACGCTGGCTACCCTGGATAATACCCCGACCGCCATCGCCATGCGCCGGGAACTGGCCCAGCAGTTTGACGGCATCCTGCGGCAGATCGACAAGTTCGTGTCCGACAGTTCCTATGGCGGCAAAAACCTGCTGATGTCCCGCCCCCCCAGCTTTGCCGCCACGGACAAAAG
>JAEMSB010000104.1 GCA_016463045.1 Niveispirillum sp. | reverse complement strand
CGAAACGACCACCATCCAGCGGCACCAGCGGACGCAGTTCGGGCGGAATGACCGGAACGACTTCCAGGATCATCCATTCCGGGCGCGTCGCTTCCGGGTAGGTCTTGTAGATGGTCGGGCCATCGGCGCGCTCAATACGCTCCTTGTAGCCTTCGAACCGCTCGTAATCTGCAACGGTTTCCACCTCGACCGGGTTGCCCAGGAAGGCTTCCAGCATCTTCAGACGCTTGACGAGCTTCTTGCGCTTGGCCTCCGACGAGGTCTCGCGCAGGTCGTCACGGCAATTCGCCTTCTCGGTGACCAGGTCCAGGGAGGACAGCATGTCCTTCAGGGCCTCGGCGCCGATCTTGGCGGTGAAGGTATCCTCGCCGTACTTGTCCTGGAAGTCGATCAGCTCGTCTTCGGACAGCAGCTGACCCTGCTTCAGCTCGGTCAGGCCCGGCTCAATAACGACATAGTTCTCGAAGTAAAGGATGCGCTCCAGATCCTTCAGCGTGTTGTCCAGCAACAGGCCGATCCGGGAGGGCAGGGACTTCAGGAACCAGATATGGGCAACGGGCGAGGCCAGTTCGATATGGCCCATGCGCTCGCGGCGGACCTTGGACAAGGTCACTTCCACGCCGCACTTTTCGCAGATGATGCCGCGATACTTCATGCGCTTGTACTTACCGCACAAGCACTCGTAATCCTTGATCGGACCGAAGATGCGGGCGCAGAACAGGCCGTCGCGCTCCGGCTTGAAGGTCCGGTAGTTGATCGTCTCGGGCTTCTTGATCTCGCCGAACGACCAGGAGCGGATGCGCTCCGGGCTGGCGATCGAGATGCGGATCTGGTCGAAGCTCTGCGGACCCTGCGGGGTGCCGAAGATGTTCATCAATTCGGTATTCATATGCCGTCTCCCCTGGGGGTCATGGCTTCGTCAAACGATGAGGACGCCCGGCGGGCGGTGACCCGCCGGGCGTCGACCTGATCGGCCCTTAGTAGTCGCGCTCGTTCAGCTCGACATTCAGGCCCAGGGAACGCAGTTCCTTGACCAGAACGTTGAAGCTTTCGGGAATGCCGGCTTCGAAGTTGTCGTCGCCACGGACGATGGCCTCGTAAACCTTGGTACGGCCGGCCACGTCGTCCGACTTCACCGTCAGCATTTCCTGCAGCGTGTAGGCGGCGCCGTAAGCTTCCAGTGCCCACACTTCCATTTCACCGAAGCGCTGGCCACCGAACTGGGCCTTACCACCCAGCGGCTGCTGGGTCACAAGGCTGTAGGGGCCGATGGAGCGGGCGTGGATCTTGTCGTCGACCAGGTGGTGCAGCTTCAGCATGTAGATGTAGCCGACCGTGACGCGGCGGTCGAACGGCTCGCCCGTACGCCCGTCGATCAGCTGCATCTGACCCGAACGGTCGATACCGGCATCTTCCAGCATGCGGCAGATATCCTCTTCGCGCGCACCGTCAAAGACGGGCGTGGCGAAGGGGATGCCGCGACGCAGGTTGTTAGCCAGCTCGATCAGCTCGGCATCGCCCATGTCGGAGATGTCGGCGCCCCAGACATCCTCACCATAGATGTGACGCAGGCGGGCCCGCAGCTCATCCAGGGTCTTGGACTTGATGGCGGCATCGGTCGCCTTGGCCCGCATCTTGTCCAGCATCTCGCCGATCTGACGGCCCAGACCCGCAGCGGCCCACCCAAGGTGGGTCTCCAGGATCTGACCGACATTCATGCGCGACGGCACGCCGAGCGGGTTCAGCACGATGTCGACATTCCGGCCATCTTCCAGGTACGGCATGTCTTCGATCGGGGTGATGCGCGAGATAACACCCTTGTTACCGTGACGACCGGCCATCTTGTCACCGGGCTGCAGCTTGCGCTTCACCGCCACGAAGACCTTGACCATCTTCATCACGCCGGGCGGCAGCTCGTCACCGCGCTGCAGCTTCTCGACCTTGTTCTCGAACTTCTCCTGCAGGCGCTGGACGCTGTCGTCAAACACCTTGCCGGTCTGCTCGATAAACTCCATCACGCCGTCATCAGCGACGGAGATATGGCGCCACTGATTGCGGCTCAGACCGGACAGCAGCTCGGCGGTGATCGCCTCGCCACCCTTCAGGCCCTTCGGACCGGACACGACGGTCTGACCGATCAGCAGTTCCTTCAGACGGGTGTAGAAGGAGCGTTCCAGGATGCCCTTCTCGTCGTCGCGGTCCTTGGCCAGCTTCTCGATCTCGGCCCGCTCGATCGCCAGGGCGCGCTCGTCCTTGTCCACGCCACGGCGGGAGAAGACGCGCACTTCCACGACGGTACCGACGACACCCGGCGGCAGGCGCAGCGACGTGTCACGCACGTCAGAGGCCTTTTCACCGAAGATGGCGCGCAGCAGCTTTTCTTCCGGCGTCATCGGGCTTTCGCCCTTCGGCGTGACCTTACCGACCAGGATGTCGCCCGGACGGACTTCGGCGCCGATATAGACGATGCCGGCTTCGTCGAGGTTCTTGAGAGCCTCTTCGCCGACATTCGGAATGTCGCGGGTGATTTCTTCCTGGCCCAGCTTGGTATCGCGGGCCATGACCTCGAATTCCTCGATATGGATCGAGGTGAAGACGTCATCGCGCACGATCCGCTCGGAAATCAGGATCGAGTCTTCGAAGTTGTAGCCATTCCAAGGCATGAACGCGACGAGCACATTACGGCCCAGGGCCAGTTCACCCAGGTCGGTCGAGGGACCGTCGGCGATGATATCGCCCTTGATCACCCGGTCGCCCACCTTCACCAGCGGCTTCTGGTTGATACAGGTGTTCTGGTTGGAACGCTGGAACTTCAGCAGGTTGTAGATATCGACGCCGGGGGCCGCCGGGTCCGTATTCTCGGTCGCGCGGACCACGATACGGGTGGCGTCCACCTGGTCGACGATGCCGGCGCGGCGGGCAACGATGGTCACACCCGAGTCACGGGCAACCGTCGCTTCCATGCCGGTACCGACCAGCGGGCTATCCGCCTTGATCAGTGGCACGGCCTGACGCTGCATGTTGGAACCCATCAGCGCGCGGTTCGCGTCGTCGTTCTCCAGGAACGGGATCAGCGCGGCGGCGACGGACACAACCTGCTTGGGCGACACGTCGATCAGGTCGATCATGTCGGGCCGCGCCAGCAGATATTCACCGCCCTTACGGCAGGACACCAGCAGCTCGGCGAACTTGCCATCGGCCTGCAACGGCGCGTTGGCCTGGGCCACCATGTAGCGGCCTTCTTCCATAGCCGACAGGTACACCACTTCCGACGTCACCTTCTGGTCCACCACCTTGCGGTAGGGGCTTTCGATGAAGCCGTACTGGTTGACGCGGGCATAGGTCGCGAGGCTGTTGATCAGACCGATGTTCGGGCCTTCCGGCGTCTCAATCGGGCAGATACGACCATAGTGGGTCGGATGCACGTCGCGGACTTCGAAGCCCGCGCGCTCACGCGTCAGACCACCCGGCCCCAGGGCCGAAAGACGACGCTTATGCGTGATTTCCGACAGCGGGTTCGTCTGATCCATGAACTGCGACAGCTGCGAAGAGCCGAAGAATTCACGGACGGCAGCGGCCGCCGGCTTGGCGTTGATAAGGTCATGCGGCATGACCGTGTCGATCTCGACCGAGCTCATACGCTCGCGGATCGCGCGTTCCATGCGCAGCAGGCCGACGCGATACTGGTTTTCCATCAGCTCGCCGACGGAGCGGACGCGACGGTTGCCCAGATGGTCAATATCGTCGATCTCGCCGCGGCCATCCTTCAGTTCCACCAGGATCTTCAGGATCTTCAGGATGTCTTCCTTGCGGAGCACGCGCATCTGATCGTCCGTCTGGAAATTCAGACGGGCGTTCATCTTCACGCGGCCCACGGCCGACAGGTCATAGCGTTCCTGGTCGAAGAACAGGCCCTGGAACAGCGCCTCGGCGCTTTCCAGCGTCGGCGGCTCGCCCGGACGCATGACGCGATAGATATCGACCAGCGCATCCTCGCGGGACGCGTTGCGGTCGGCAGCCATCGTGTTGCGGATATAGGGGCCGACATTCAGATGGTCGATAGCCAGGACGGGCAGTTCCTGCACGCCCTGCTTCTCCAGCTTGTCCAGCGACGCGCTGCTGATTTCGTCACCAGCCTCGTACAGGACCTCACCGGTACGCTCATCGATGATATCGACGGCCAGATAACGACCGATGATCTCTTCGATGGGAGCGGAGACTTCCGTCAGGCCCTGCTCGACCAGGCGCTTCAGGACGCGCGGGGTCATCTTGGTCTCGCGCTGGACCAGGATCTCGCCCGTGCGAGCGTCGATCAGGTCGGTGGCGAGCTTCTGACCCTTCAGACGCTCCGGCTCGAAGGCGGTCTTCCAGCCGGCGCCGGAACGGGTGTAGGTCACGGTCTCGTAGAAGGCACCAAGGATTTCCTCCTTGGTCATGCCCTGCGCCTCGTACGGCTGCAGGTCCTTGCCCAGCGCCTTGCGGGCGGCGCGGGAGGCTTCCGTGTCTAGGCCATCCAGCGCGTACAGCAGCGTGGTGGCCGGCAGCTTGCGGCGGCGGTCGATGCGGACATAGACAATGTCCTTGGCATCGAACTCAAAATCCAGCCACGAGCCGCGATAGGGGATGACGCGGGCGGCGAACAGGTACTTGCCCGAGCTGTGGGTCTTGCCCTTGTCGTGGTCGAAGAACACACCGGGGCTGCGGTGCATCTGGCTGACGATCACGCGCTCGGTGCCGTTGATGATGAAGGTCCCGTTGGCCGTCATCAGGGGCATGTCGCCCATGTAGACGTCCTGCTCCTTGATGTCGCGGATCGAGCGCAGGCCCGTATCCTCGTCAACATCGAACACGGTGAGACGCAGCGTCACCTTCAGCGGGGCGGCGAAGGTCATACCGCGCTGCTGGCATTCCTCGACATCATATTTCGGCTGCTCAAGCTCGTACCGGACGAAGTCCAGCACGGCGCGCTCGGAGAAGTCCCGGATCGGAAATACCGACTTGAAGACTTCCTGGAGACCGAGGACCGCCCGCTTTTCCGGCGCCACGTCCATCTGCAGGAAGTGGTCGTAGGAACTGCGCTGAACCTCGATCAGGTTCGGCATGCGGGTCACCTCGGGGATACGCCCGAAGCTCTTGCGGATACGCTTACGTCCCGTGAACGACTTGGCCATAGAGTGCCTCTCGTGAACTCGCCCGGTGCAATGCGCGCTCTAGTCAATGCCCAAATTCGAGGCATCGGGCCGAAACCCGCCACCCCAAAACACGAATCGACGCGGGCGCAAATCCAGTTCGGATAGGCGCTTAGCCACGTCGTTATCATCAGCGTCACCTACTTCCGCTGCCGGTGGAAGCCAGGATCCGCCTTGGTTTTTCCCGTCCGAAGCAGGGTTTGACCCTACCCCTTCCGGAACCGCCATGGTCCCGTCCCGGAAAAGCCCGCCATGATAGCGGAACGTTCCGGTTCAGAAAAGACAGACGACGCCGGGCGGCGCCCCCCGTTCCCGGGGGCCACCGTCCAGCGCCCTCTTATGCAGCGAAGATCGCCACTATTACTTGACGGCGACCTTGGCGCCGGCGTCTTCCAGCAGCTTCTTGATCTTAGCTGCTTCGTCCTTCGGCACGCCTTCCTTGACGACCTTCGGAGCGCCTTCGACCAGGTCCTTGGCTTCCTTCAGGCCCAGGCCGGTGATGGCGCGGACTTCCTTGATGACGTTGATCTTCTTGTCGCCACCGTCAACCAGCTCAACCGTGAACTCGGTCTGCTCTTCAGCAGCCGGAGCAGCGGCAGCAGCGGCCACCGGAGCGGCAGCGGCAACCGGAGCAGCGGCGGAAACGCCCCACTTCTCTTCCAGCAGCTTCGACAGTTCGGCGGCTTCCAGGACGGTCAGGGCCGACAGTTCTTCAACCAGCTTTTCCAGCTTGGACATGATGCTCTCCTAAGGGAACTAGATAAACGTTGAGTTTGATGCGGCTCAGGCCGCCTCGTCCTTCTTGGCGTAGGCCGCGAGAACGCGGGCCACTTGGCCACCCGGTGCCTGCAGAATACCAGCGATACGGGTCGCCGGAGTCTGGATCATGCCGAGCAGGCCAGCACGCAGTTCCGTCAGCGACGGCAGCTTGGACAGGGCTTCAACACCCGAAGCGTCCAGCGTGACAGCGCCGATGGAGCCGCCAATGACCTTGAACTTGTCGTTGGTCTTGGCGTAATCGATAGCAACCTTGGCCGCCGCAACCGGGTCCTTGGACCAAGCCATGGCGGTCGGGCCCTTGAACAGGCCTTCGGTCTTCTCGAACTGCGTGCCCTTGAGGGCGATGACGGCGAGCGAGTTCTTGGTCACTTTGTAGCTTGCGCCCGCAGCCCGCATCTTGCGGCGCAGGTCGGTAACTTCAGCCACCGTCATGCCGGACTGCTTAGTCACGACGACGAGGGCTGCCGACTGCAGCTCAAGATTAAGGGCCGCGATCGTAGCTTCCTTCTGTGAACGATCCACGGTTCGCCTCCATTTGGGACAGGACAGCCAAAAAGGCCATTCCGCCCGGTTACAACACATCCAGGCCGGTTCAAACGAACCAGCCCAGACGGGGTTACCTGTCCCAGAAGCTTCAAGCCATCATGTCCAGGGCGGCTGTCGCCGTCCCGGCGTATCAATGCTTTCGCTCCTGTCTGCGCCGGCTGGTCTATTAAGCGTCAGGGAAAGGTCCCATCGGCGCGCGGCGGTCTCGGACAGGGTGGGCCTCCAACTCTTGGAGACCCGGTCCCGTTCCGGCCGAAACCGGAACGGGAAACTCGTATCTGAACTTAGGCGTTCAGGGCAGCGACCAGAGCGGCCACGTCCAGCTTCAGGCCCGGACCCATCGAGGAGGACAGCGAGACCTTCTCGACATAGGTGCCCTTGGCGCCCGAGGGCTTGGCGCGGTTGATCGCGGAAACGAACGCCTTGACGTTCTCTTCCAGAGCTTCGGCAGAGAAGCTGGCCTTGCCAACGCCGGCATGCACGATACCGGTCTTCTCGGCGCGGAACTCAACCGAACCGCCCTTGGCGGCCTTAACGGCCTCGGCGACGTTCGGGGTCACGGTGCCCAGCTTCGGGTTCGGCATCAGGCCGCGGGGGCCCAGGACCTTACCCAGCTTACCGACCACGCCCATCATGTCCGGGGTGGCAATGCAGCGGTCGAAGTCCATGTTGCCGGCCAGGATCTGTTCGGCCAGATCGTCGGCACCGACCAGATCGGCACCAGCGGCCTTGGCTTCCTCAGCCTTGGCGGCGCGGGCGAACACGGCGACGCGGACGGTCTTGCCGGTACCGTTCGGCAGAACCACCATGCCACGGACCTGCTGGTCGGCGTGACGCGGGTCGATGCCCAGGTTCATCGCGATTTCGACGGTCTCGTCGAACTTGGCGGTGGCGTTGCTCTTCACCGTGGCGACGGCGTCGCCCAGGGCATAGAACTTGGCGCGGTCAACGTTGCCGTTGGCCTTCTTCAGACGCTTACCGATGGCCATGATCAGCCCTCCACCACTTCGAGACCCATGGAACGGGCGGAGCCGACGATCATCGTCATCGCGGCTTCGACGTCGTTCGCGTTCAGATCGACCATCTTCTGTTCGGCGATGGCGCGGACCTGGCTGGTGGTCACCTTGCCGACGGTGGCGGACTTGCCAACCGTGGCGGAACCCTTAGTGATGCCCGATGCCTTCTTCAGGAAGTAGGTCACCGGCGGGGTCTTGGTCACGAACGTGAAGGTACGGTCACCATAGGCGGTGATCACGACCGGAATGGGCATGCCCTGTTCCAGCTGGGCCGTCTTCGCATTGAACTGCTTGACGAACTCCATGATGTTCAGACCGCGCTGACCCAGCGCCGGACCGATGGGCGGGCTGGGGTTGGCCTTGCCGGCCGGAACCTGCAGCTTGATATAGCCGACGATTTTCTTCGCCATAATGATCCTCATAGTCTGACAGAAGGCCGGGCCGTTCCGTCATGGGATTTGCGTGGTGCGGCCGCCCTTGGACTTGCGGGCTGAAGCCTCCCACGCGGGAACCGGCCGGTGGAAACCACCGACCGGAAATTCGTCAGATCTTTTCGACCTGGGTATATTCCAGTTCCACCGGGGTGGCGCGGCCGAAGATCGACACAGCAACCTTGAGGCGGGACTTGTCCTCGTCCACTTCTTCCACCAGACCGGTGAAGGAGGTGAAGGGACCGTCCGTGACACGGACATTCTCGCCCACCTCGAAGGTGATGGAGGGCTTGGGCCGCTCCACGCCTTCCTGCACCTGGTTCATGATGCGCAGCGCCTCGGTTTCCGAAATGGCCTGCGGCTTGCCGCCGCCGCCCAGGAAACCCGTCACCTTCGGCGCATTCTTCACCAGATGCCAGGTGTCATCCGTCAGCTCCATTTTCACCAGCACATAGCCGGGGAAGAACTTGCGCTCGGAATTGATCTTGGCGCCTCGGCGCACTTCCACAACCTCTTCGGTCGGGACAAGGATGTCGCCGAACAGCTCTTCCAAGCCCTTCTGCGCAGCCTTCTCACGAACCGCCTGAGCGACCTTCTTTTCGAAGCCGGAATAGACGTGGACGACGTACCAACGCATGGCCATGGGATCAGCCCCCGATACCAAGAATGAGGCGAATGCCGAATCCGAGGATCTGGTCCACCGTCAGGAAGAAGACAGAGGCCAGGATCACCATCACGAAGACCATGGCGGTCGAGACGAGAGTCTCCTTCCGCGTCGGCCAAGTGACCTTGGCGACCTCACGGCGCACCTCGCGCAAGAATTCTGCGGGATTGGTTTTAGCCATGTCGGCGTTGGCCATCATTCCTGAATGCACATACCGTGTTGTCACCCTGGCACTGGCACCGGCTGGGGGCCGGACTTCGGCAGGGGGCCATCCTTGTTAAAGGGATGGCAGGAGTGGAGGGGCTCGAACCCCCAACCCCCGGTTTTGGAGACCGGTGCTCTACCAGTTGAGCTACACTCCTACACCGTCGGTTCCATTCCGGGCGCCAGTGACAAAACATCACCATCGCCCCGAGCGGTCCCGGGGAGTGCGGGTTGATAGCGCAGTTGCGCCCGCAACGCAACAACCAGTTTGCACTGATCGCTGATACCCGTTGCAGGGGATCATTGCACCCACCGCATTCCCGGAAAGACCGGACCGTCACCGGCCAAGCCCTTCCATAAAAAGGAAAAGGGCCGCTGTCACCAGCGGCCCTGTCCTTGTCAACAGGCCTTGCGGCCCGGCAACTTACTTGACGATCTTCGACACGACGCCGGCGCCGACGGTACGACCGCCTTCACGGATGGCGAAGCGCAGACCTTCGTCCATGGCGATGGGGGCGATCAGCTTCACGGCGAAGCGGATGTTGTCGCCGGGCATCACCATTTCCGTACCTTCCGGCAGGGTCACCGAACCGGTGACGTCCGTGGTGCGGAAGTAGAACTGCGGACGATAGTTGGCGAAGAACGGGGTGTGACGGCCGCCTTCTTCCTTCGTCAGGATGTAGGTCTCGGCCTCGAAGTCCGTGTGCGGGTTGATCGAGCCCGGCTTGGCCAGAACCTGACCGCGCTCGACGTCCTCACGCTTCGTGCCGCGCAGCAGCGCGCCGATATTGTCGCCAGCCTGGCCCTGGTCCAGCAGCTTGCGGAACATTTCAACGCCGGTCACGGTCGTCTTCACGGTGGCCTTCAGGCCAACGATCTCGACTTCCTCACCGACCTTGACGATGCCCTTCTCGACGCGGCCCGTCACCACGGTGCCACGGCCCGAGATCGAGAACACGTCTTCGATCGGCATCAGGAACGGCTTGTCGATCGGACGCTCCGGCTGCGGGATGTACCGGTCAACCTCGGCCATCAGCTTCAGAACGGCTTCACGACCGATTTCCGGCTGCGTGTCGTTCAGAGCGCAAACGGCGGAGCCGGGGACGATGGGAATGTCGTCGCCGGGGAAGCCGTAGGAGGTCAGCAGCTCGCGCAGCTCCAGCTCCACCAGCTCAACCAGGTCCGGATCGGCCAAGTCCATCTTGTTCAGGAACACGACCAGGGCCGGCACGCCGACCTGACGGGCCAGCAGGATGTGCTCGCGGGTCTGCGGCATCGGGCCGTCAGCGGCCGAGCACACCAGGATCGCGCCGTCCATCTGCGCCGCGCCGGTGATCATGTTCTTCACATAATCGGCGTGGCCGGGGCAGTCCACGTGGGCATAGTGACGGTTGTCCGTCTCGTACTCGACGTGAGCGGTCGAGATCGTGATGCCGCGGGCCTTCTCTTCCGGCGCCTTGTCGATCTGGTCGTACGCCGTGAACGTGGCGCCGCCCTTTTCGGCCAGCACCTTCGTGATGGCGGCCGTCAGAGACGTCTTGCCATGGTCAACGTGACCGATGGTGCCGATGTTGCAGTGCGGCTTCGTCCGCTCAAACTTTGCCTTAGCCATGGTATCCTGTGCCCTTGCCTGCTGCGATCTCTAGAAGACGCCGGGTCGTGGAAAACGGATTGTCTGGAGCGGGTGAAGGGAATCGAACCCTCGTCGTAAGCTTGGAAGGCTTCTGCTC
>JAEMSB010000574.1 GCA_016463045.1 Niveispirillum sp. | reverse complement strand
GCTGTACACGGTCCGCCAGGGTGGACAGGATTTCATCAAGCTCAATGGCACAGGCGCGCATGTGCTTCAGGTTGCGGTACTCGCGCGCTCCCATGGCGTCGCTACCGCGCTTCTTCAGCCTGTAATCCAGCGGAACGGAACGGTCGTGCCAGTGATCGGCATAGGCGGCCCGCCCTTCCTGCTTCCAGATATTGGCACCTTCAAGCACGCGCAGGCGGATACGGGACAGGAACTTCTCGGGCTTTCCGCTGTTCCGCCACGTTTGCAGCAGTTCATAGGTGCAAGCCTCGGATTTCAGATACGCATCGCTCATCACTATGAAAATGCGGTCACCATCCGCCAAATCGTCCATGAATTTGGAGATACTGTCGCCAAAGGTCATCACGTTTTTATCGCGTTCTATAGTGATGCCGTTGGCCTCCGCCGCTGCGCATAACCGGTCCACCTCTGCCTCACGCGCCTTGCCCTTGTCGGTGTCATCACCCCAGCAATAAGATACGTACCATTTGCGGTCGGCCTGCGGCTCTCTGACCATCTGCAGCGGCGCTTCCGGTTCCCCCATTTCCGCGTCCCGTTCCCGGTGTCGCCTTCCCGCGTCCCGTTCCTCCGGCTTTAACCCGGCCTGCCTGCTGGCATCTTCGACCAGGGCCAACAACCGGGCCATCAGACCGTCGGCGTCGCCGCCTTGTGTGCTTATGTGGATATGGCCGGTCCAGCCGTCTTGGGTATCCATCTTCTGTTCGATCATAAAGCGGCTTTGGTGGCCGTCCTCAAACCCCAGTACTCCGCCTTTCCAGTAAAGGGCGTCATCACCGGCCATGGTGCCGATGTCCGACAGGATACGGCGGATCACGCCACCATGCAGGACGTTGAAACGGACCTGTTCTTCCCGCGATTCCTGTTCCGGCAGCCAGCGCCGTTCGATGGCCGTCGCGACGCTGTCTTTGCCGGGCAGAAGGTCGGGTGCGATATATTCCGCAACCTCCGCCCCCTCCACCCGCACCATGCGATATTGAAAGCAGATGCCGCAGGACAGCATCATGCTTATGAACAATTCCTGGTCCTCAACTGCGCGGTCCTGCCATACAAGCTGCGCCAGTAGGTCGCGGGTGAACCGGCCATAGGAGTATTGCAGAAGCGTGCATGCCCCCTTTGCCCGGTCAAATAGAGCATAGATGGCGTCTAGCGCCCATTGCTGATCCAACACGATCTGATCATGGAACATGCCCTCACGATAGAAGACTGTCCCCTGCGCATGCAGCCAGTGCAACAGGGCCTCAGGCGACGAAATGTCATTGCCGCGTTGGCACAGGGCGGTGAACTCTGTCATCGGTAACCGGCGGCGGTGCTTCTGCATCGCCTGCAACTCTGCGCGCACCCGCTCCCGCCCGGCACCGATTTTGGTTATTCCTCCATTTTTACGCATCCAGGCAACGGCGGCCCCCAGCCGCTCGGTAAACCCGGCCCATCCATGGCCGGTCTTTGTGGAAAGGCAGAAGGGACGGGCCGGAAAGGGCAGAGCGGGCAGGGCGGCCACAAGGTCCGGTCGCCATTCCTCCGCCGTGACATCATCGCATTGGCTTTGCACGGGGATGATGGCGCTGTTGCCATAGCCATGCTGCTGCGCCAGCGCCAACCAATAGAGCAGGGGATAATTCCGCTCCCACTTATCCATCTTCTCGTCCTGCCGCTTGCCCTCCGTCTTGCTGTCCCAGATTAGGGCCAGGATGGCGGGACTGTTCAGGAACAGGGCGTGGGTCCCGTGATAGATATCCTGTCCGCCAAAATCCCAGACCGACAGGCTGACCGGCACGTCGTCAATCGTGGGCAGGGTGGCCTCTTTGATGACGATGCCATGGGTGCTGACGGATTTTTCGTCAAACGTAAAATTGGGATCGCACAGGCGGCCCGTGATCTGGGTCTTGCCGACACGGCCATTCCCCAGGATTAACAGCTTGATATGCGCGTCATCGACCTCTCCACCCTGCTCCAAGTCATCGAAATGAGCGCGCAGACGGTCGAGGCAGTTGTCATCCCAACTCTTGGAAAGGATGTTCGGAGGAATGTCGGGGATAGGGGCGCCGCCGAGAATGAACGTATGAAGATTTCTCAGTGACTTTAGAATAGCTTGTGGGGGCGAGACAATTTTGCACTCAAAGCAATCGAGGCGTTTTAAGTTTTTCAGCAGCAGGGTTGAGCTTAATTCGCGAACATTAGTGAAACTACAGTTTAGATAAACCAGCTTGTCAAAGTCACGGACTGGGTTTAGATCTTGCACTATTGTACTTGAGACGTTGAGATGCTTGAGGTTAATCAACTTTCTGATTGGAGTGAGATCGTAAACTTCGGTGTTCCAGCAATCCAACAACAGCAGGTTAGTGAGGTTCTCTAGTGGAGTAAGATCATTTACATTTGTTTCGCCGCAGACGAGGTGTTCGAGATTCTTGAGTCCCGACAATGGCCCCAAATCACGAACCTTTGTGCCTAAGCAAGTAAACTCACGCAGACGACGGAGATTGGCAAGTGGCTTCAGGTCACGAAGCTCGGTACTGACGCATGATAGTGACTCGAGATTATCGAGGCTGCTGATGTATGATAAGTCACTAACTGCGCTGAACGATAAATTGAGGGATTGGAGATGTGAAAGCCCCGCTATTTCCCTTGGCGTTTCGCTCAGCGTTGGCAGTCCGCCCAGATCCAACACCCCCGTCTTCGCCGTGGCTTCCTTCTCAATCCGCGCCAGTGCCTCTTGATAATCGTCCATGCCGCCCCAATCCCCGCCTGAAGGTCCGCTATCTGTTGCGCGTGACAGGTTAGCTTAAGGGGACATGGACAATCAATTCAGGTGGTGGGAAAGGGGCGGGGGCGCGCTGTTGGGC
>JAEMSB010000103.1 GCA_016463045.1 Niveispirillum sp. | reverse complement strand
CCTCCCGCCCCGTCGCGACGCCAGCCTGAAGGCCCGGTGATCCTGGCGAAGTATGGAGCCACGCGATGACCGACATCAATTACAGCCTGACGGGCTTTGATCTGGCCGGCGGGGACCGGTATGGCCAGGGTGGACGGCCGGAACCGCGCATCCGCGTCAATGGCCGCGCGTCCACAGCACTGGCCATGGGCAAGTCACGCTTGGTGGTGATGATGGCGGCCTTCACCGTCGGCTTCGGCGCGGTCGGGGCCAAGCTGGTGGACGCCACGGTCAGCTTCGGCGGGGCCAAGGAGCCGTCGGTGGCCCGCGCCGCAACGCGCACCATGACCAACAGCCGCGCCGACATTGTGGACAGCAACGGCGTGCTGCTGGCCACGTCCCTGCACACGGCCTCGCTGTTTGCTGATCCCAAGCTGATCCTGGACGCCCGCGAGGCGGTACAGCAGCTGACCCGCGTTTTGCCGGAACTGGACCCGGTGACGCTGCTGGCCGATCTGAAGTCGGACAAGCGCTTTGTCTGGATCAAGCGCAACCTGTCGCCCCGCCAGCAGCAGGAAGTGTTCCGCCTGGGCATCCCCGGCCTGAATTTCCAGCGCGAGGAGCGCCGCGTCTATCCGCAGGGTAATCTGGCGGCCCATGTCGTGGGTTTCAGCGGCGTAGATAATAACGGCCTGATGGGGATCGAGCAGGCGTTCGACACCCGCCTGAAGGAAAGCGACGAGCCGCTGCGCCTGTCGGTTGATGTCCGGTTGCAGCACGTGCTGCGCAAGGAACTGGTCAACGCGGTGGAGGAGTTCAACGCCATCGGTGCCGCCGGCATGGTGATGGATGTGCGGACCGGTGAGATCCTGGGCATGGTCTCCGTGCCCGATTTCGACCCGCATGCCCCGCCGCCGCCCACGCAGGAGCAGGATACCGATCCGCGGTTCAACCGGAACACGCTGGGCGTGTATGAAATGGGCTCCACCTTCAAGATCTTCAACACCGCCATGGCGTTGGAGTCCGGCAAGGTGAATTTGCAGGACAGTTTCGACACCACCCGCCCCATCAAGATTGGCCGCTTCCTGATCAAGGATTACCACCCGGTCAATCACTGGATGGATGTGGCCGATATCTTCAAGGAAAGCTCCAACATCGGTTCCATCAAGATGGCCGAACAGGTGGGGCCGAACGGGCAGAAGGAATTCATGGGCCGTCTGGGTCTGCTGCGTCAGGCCAGCCTGGAGGTGCCGGAACGTGGCTGGCCCATGATCCCGAACCCGTGGCGTGAAGTAAACATGATGACCATTTCCTTTGGTCACGGCATGTCGGTCAGCCCCGCGCATCTGGTGCAGGCCGTGGGCGGTGTCGTCAATGGCGGCATCATGCACCCGGCCACCCTGCTGAAACGCGAAAACCCGAACGAGGTGCCCGGCACCCGCATCGTCAGCGAGCAGACGTCCATCACCATGCGCAAGCTGATGCGGCTGGTGGTGACGGAAGGTACGGCCAGCAAGGCGGACGTGCCGGGTTATGTCGTGGGCGGCAAGACCGGTACGTCGGACAAGGTGAAAGGCCGCGGCTACGTCACCAACGCCCGTATCTCCAGCTTTGCCGGCGTCTTCCCCGCCAATGACCCGCGCTACGTCGTCTATGTGCTGGTGGATGAGCCGAAAGGCAACAAGCGGACCTTCGGTTTTGCCACCGGCGGCTGGGTCGGCGCGCCGACGGCGGGTGCCATCATCGCCCAGATCGGGCCGCTGCTGGGTGTGAAGCCGCAGGACAATAACTCGCCCGAGATCATCCAGGCCATGGCCGTGCATCCGGGTGCGGTGGCACCGCAGGGCGCACAGGTGGCGGCGGTACCGGCATCGTTGCAGGCCGGGGGTGAAGAGGATTGATGAAAAGGCTGTCGGAGATCATGGCATCACGGACCGAACTGGCGGTATCAGCGCTGGCACTGGAACGCGACCCACCCATCACCAACCTGACGGCGGATAGCCGCAAGGTCGTGCCCGGAACGCTGTTCGCCGCGTTGCCGGGCACGCTGCGTGATGGGCGTGATTTCATTCCGCAGGCCATTGCGTCCGGTGCGGTCGCCATCCTGGCGCCCAAGGGCACCACCCTGCCCGAGGGTGCCGGGCATGTGACCCTGATCGAGGATGCCAATCCCCGTCGGCGTCTGGCCCTGCTGGCCGCCAGCTTCAGCGGCGAGCAGCCCGAGAAGATCGCCGCCGTCACGGGTACCAATGGCAAGACCAGCACGGCGCAGTTCACGCGGCAAATCTGGGCCGGTCTGGGCCATAAGGCCGGGGCCATGGGCACGCTGGGTCTGGTCGCCCCCGGCTTTCCGCAGAGCGACAGCCTGACCACGCCCGACCCGGTGGCCCTGCATGCCACGCTGGCCGATGTCGCCCGCGCCGGTGTCACGCATCTGGCGCTGGAAGCGTCCAGCCACGGGCTGGATCAGTTCCGCCTGGACGGGGTGCTGGTGACAGCATCCGGTTTCACCAACCTGACGCGCGACCACCTGGATTATCACGGCACCATGGAGGCCTATCTGAAGGCCAAGCTGATGCTGTTTGACCGCGTGATGCCCAAGGGGGCCACCGCCGTCATCAATGCCGATATCCCGGAATTCGAGCAGATCGCGGCTGCCGCCCATGCCCGCAAGCAAACGGTCATCGGCTTCGGCGAGGCAGGCAAAGAACTGCGCGTCATTGAGGTGAAGCCCCTGCCCCATGGCCAACGCCTGGAGCTGGAGCTGTTCGGGCGTCGCCGGACCGTGGAGATGCCGCTGGTCGGGCGGTTCCAGGTGTGGAACGCGCTGTGCGCCCTGGGGCTGGCCATCGGCAGCGGCGAGGAAGCGGAAAAGGCCGCAGACCAGCTTGCCATGCTGACGGGCGTGCGCGGCCGGCTTGAGATGGTTGCAACCCTCAAGAATGGCGCGGCGGTCTATGTGGATTACGCCCATACGCCGGACGGGTTGGAGACGGTGCTGCATGCGGCCCGGCCCCATACGCACGGTAAGCTGTCGGTCGTGTTCGGCTGTGGCGGCGACCGGGACAAGGGCAAGCGGCCCATGATGGGCGCCATCGCGGCCCATCTGGCCGACCGCTGCATCGTCACCGATGACAACCCGCGCAGCGAGGTTCCGGCGACGATCCGTGCGGCGATCATGGCGGCCTGCCCCGGCGCCCTGGAAGTGGATGACCGGGCCAAGGCCATCGCGGTGGCCATCGGCGAGCTGGGGCCCGGCGATGTGCTGATCATCGCCGGCAAGGGGCATGAACAGGGGCAGATCGTGGGGACCGAGGTCCGTCCCTTCGATGATGCCAGCGTGGCCCGTCAGGTGGTGGCGGGCCTGTGAGTTTGGGTTTAGTGCGTTTTTGAAGGGTGGGTGTGGGATGTCAGACATCCTGTGGACGGGCAAGGAAGTGGCGGCGGCCTGCAATGGCAAGGCGCTGGGCGATGCTGCCTGGACCGTCACGGGCGTGTCCATCGACAGCCGCACCATTGCCAAGGGCGACCTATTCATCCCGCTGAAGGGACCCAATTTCGACGGCCATGCCTTTGTCGCCCAGGCCCTGAACCAGGGGGCCGCCGGGGCCATCGTGGCCGATATCCCCGCCGGTCTGGAAGGCGATGCCCGCCTGATCAAGGTGGATGACACGATGCTGGCCCTGCAGGACCTGGGCCGCATGGGCCGGGTGCGGGCCGGCGGCAAGATCATCGCCGTCACCGGCTCGGTCGGCAAGACGGGCACCAAGGAGGCTTTGAAGGTCGCACTCGACAGCCAGGGCAAGACCTTTGCCACGGTCGGGTCCTTGAACAATCACTGGGGCGTGCCGCTGTCCCTGTCGCGCTTTCCCGCCGACAGCCGGTTTGGCGTGTTCGAGCTGGGCATGAACCATGCCGGTGAGATTGGCCCCCTGTCACGCATGGTGCGGCCCGACATCGCCATCATCACGACGGTGGAGGCGGTGCATATCGAGTTCTTCGCCAGTGTCGAGCATATCGCCGACGCCAAGGCGGAGATTTTCGAAGGTATGGACGCATCCGGCACGGCCATCCTGCCGCGCGACAATGCCCATTATGCCCGCCTTCTGGCCGCCGCTCGCACGCAAGGCCTGACGCGGATTCAGTCGTTCGGCACGCATGAAGGCGCTGACGGACGGCTGTTGACGTATGAGCCGCATGCCGACCATGGCGTGGTCACGGCCCGCATCGATGGCATTGACGTCACCTACACCATCCCCCTGCCGGGCAAGCACCATGCGGTCAATTCGCTGGCGGTCCTGCTGGCCGTGAAGGCAGCGGGCGGCAATGTGGCAGAGGCGGCGCAATCGCTGGCCGGGCTGGCCCCCATCAAGGGGCGCGGGCAGCGCCGGGCGATCGAGCTGGAAAGCGGTTCCCTCACCCTGATCGATGAAAGCTACAACGCCTCGCCCGTGTCCGTGGCCGCCGCCGCCGGTGTGCTGGGTCAGGCGGAGATCGGGGCGGGCGGGCGGCGTATCGCCGTTCTGGGTGACATGCGCGAACTGGGCGACCATGCGCCCGCCATGCATGCCGGTCTGGCCGATCCGTTCGTGAAGGCCGGCACCGATCTGGTTTTCTGCTGCGGTCCCAATATGCGCCATCTGTTTGACGCATTGCCCGCCGACAAGCGCGGCGCGCACGCGAGCGACAGCGCCACCCTGGCCCCCATCGTCGCCGTCGCCGTGAAGGCAGGCGACGCCGTGATGGTCAAGGGGTCCGCCGGCAGCCGCATGGCGCTGGTGGTCGAGGCGTTGAAGGCGCTGGACCGCGCGCAACAGAACAATAACCCGCAAGGGAACGCCGCCGGGCACAAGGCGGCAGAGCAACCGAGAGACAATGATGCTGTATAACCTGCTCTATCCCCTGGCGGACGAATTCCAGATCTTCAACCTGTTCCGGTACATCACGTTCCGGACGGGCGGGGCCGTCATGACGGCGCTGATCATCAGCTTCGTCATCGGGCCGCGCGTCATCCGCTGGCTGAAATCCAAGCAGGGCGAAGGTCAGCCGATCCGCACCGACGGGCCGGAAACGCATCTGAAGAAGAAGGGCACGCCCACCATGGGCGGCCTGATGATCATGATCGCCGTTATCGTCTCCACCCTGTTGTGGGTCGATCTGACCAACACCTATACCTGGATCGTGCTGCTGGTGACGGTCGGTTTCGGTCTGGTCGGGTTTGGCGATGACTACCTGAAACTGACCAAGCGCAACACCAAGGGTCTGTCGTCTAAGGTGAAGCTGGTGGCGACCCTGGTGGTCGCCGCCGTCGCCACGGGCTGGTACCTGATGGTCACGCCGTGGGAGATGGGGACAGGCTTGGCCCTGCCCTTCTTCAAGGATCTGCTGATCCATCTGGGCTGGTTCTATGTACCGTTCGCCATCATCGTCATCATCGGCTCCTCCCATGCCGTGAACCTGACGGACGGGCTGGATGGGCTGGCGACCGTGCCCATCATGATTGCGGCGTCCTGCTTCGGCCTGATCGCGTATCTGTCGGGCAATGCCATCTTTTCCAACTATCTGGGCATCCATCATGTGCCGGGCACGGGCGAACTCGCCGTGTTCTGCGGCGCGCTGGTCGGGGCCGGGCTGGGTTTCCTGTGGTTCAACGCGCCGCCGGCCATGGTGTTCATGGGCGATACCGGCTCGCTGTCGGTGGGCGGGGCGCTGGGCGCCATCTCCGTCATCACCAAGCATGAACTGGTGCTGGCCATTGTTGGCGGGCTGTTCGTGCTGGAGGCGCTGTCGGTGATGATCCAGGTCGCGTCGTTCAAGCTGACGGGGAAGCGGGTGTTCCGCATGGCGCCCATCCATCATCACTTTGAAAAGAAGGGCTGGTCGGAACCGACCGTCGTTATCCGGTTCTGGATCATCGCCGTCATCCTGGCGCTGGTCGGCCTGTCCACCTTGAAGCTGCGTTGAGGGCTGGAATGATTGATCTTGGCCATCTGAAAGGTCGCAGGATCGCGGTGATGGGTCTGGCCCGGTCAGGCCTGACGGCGGCGCGCGCCCTGAAGGCGGCCGGGGCCACGCTTCTGGCCTGGGATGACGGGCCGGGCGGGCAGAAGGCAGCGGCAGAGGCCGGGATCGACCTGACCAACCTGCACGAAACCGACTTTGCCGGCATCGACGCCCTAGTCCTGTCGCCCGGCATCCCGCACACCTACCCCGCGCCCAACCCCATCGCCGCCAAGGCCAAGGCCGCCGGCGTGCCGATCATCAGCGATATCGAGCTGCTGCGTCAGGCATGCCCCAAGGCCACCTATGTCGGCATCACCGGCACCAACGGCAAATCCACCACCACGTCGCTGGTCGCCCATATCATCGCCGGCACGGGCAGGCCGACGCAGGTGGGCGGCAATCTGGGCATTCCGGCCCTGTCGTTCGACGCGCTGGGTGGTGACGGCGTCTATGTCTTGGAAATGTCCAGCTATCAGCTGGAAATCACGCCCTCTCTGGGCTTTGACGCGGCGGTCCTGCTGAACATCACGCCTGACCATCTGGACCGCCATGGCGGCATGGATGGCTATATCGCGGCCAAGAAGCTGATTTTTCAAAAGGGGATGGCGACGGGCGCGCAGGTGGCCGTGATCTGCATTGACGATCCGCATTGCGCCCGGATGGCCCTGGAACTGGACGCCGAATTTCCGGGCAAGGTCATCCGCATCAGCGCCGAAGGCCCCGTCAGCGGCGGGATCGGGGTGGAGAACGGTGTTCTGGTCGATGACCGGGGTGGTCACCATCATCCCGTCACCGACCTGCGGACCTTGCCCGCCCTTCCCGGCACGCATAATTGGCAGAATGCCGCCGCCGCCTATGCCCTGGCGCGCGCGGTCGGTATCAACCATGCCGACATCCTGGACGGGTTGCGCACCTTCCCCGGTCTGGCCCACCGCCAGAGCCTGGTGGGCAGCATCGATGGGGTCCGCTTCATCAATGACAGCAAGGCCACCAATGCCGATGCGGCGGCCAAGGCGCTGGCCTGCTATCAGCCCATCTACTGGATCCTGGGCGGCAAGGCCAAGGATACGGGCCTGGACGGGCTGGACAGTTTCATGCCGGCGGTGGCGCATGCCTTTCTGATCGGCGATGCGACAGATGCGTTTGCGCAATGGCTGTCGGCGCGCGGCGTGGCGCATACGCGCTGCGGCACCATGGAGGTCGCTATCAGTGCTGCCTTTGCCAAGGCCAAGGAAGAGGGGCGGGAGGCCCCGGTCGTGCTGCTGTCGCCTGCCTGCGCCAGCTTTGACCAGTATCCGAATTTTGAAGTGCGCGGCGATGATTTTGCGGCCCGCGTCCGGGCCTTGTCCAATGGGGGGATCGTCTGATCATGGTTTCATTCTCCCGTACCGATCATTCGATCCTGGGCCGCTGGTGGTGGACCGTTGACCGCTGGACCATGGCGGCGGTGATCCTGATCGCCACGATCGGCGTAGTCTTGGTCCAGGCGGCTAGCCCCGCCGTGGCGACGCGCATCGGCACCGACAGCTTCCACTTCATCGAAAAGCATCTGCTGGTGCTGATCCCGTCGCTGGGCCTGATGTTCGGCGTATCGCTGCTGTCGCCGCGCGGCGTGCGGCGGCTGGCGGTCATACTGTTCCTGGCCGCCACGTTCGGCGTGTTCCTGACCCTGTTCATCGGGATGGAGATCAAGGGCGCCACGCGCTGGTTGCAGCTTCCGGGCATCTCTGTTCAGCCGTCAGAATTCCTGAAGCCCGCCTTTGCGGTTGTTGCCGCGTGGCTGTTCGCCCTGCATCGCACGCAGGAGAATGTGCCTGGTATCCCCGTGGTGGTGGGGCTGTATGGCCTGATCGTGGTCCTGCTGATGAGCCAGCCCGACCTGGGGCAGACCTTTGTCATCACCTGCATCTTCTTCGGCCAGTTCTTCCTGGCGGGCCTGCCCATCGTCTTCGTGGCGTCCTGCGTGGTGATGGGCATTGGCGGTCTGGTCAGCGCGTATTTCCTGTTCCCGCACGTGCAGAGCCGTATCGACCGGTTCCTGGACCCCGCCGCCGGCGACAATTATCAGGTTGCCCGCTCCCTTGAAGCCTTTGAAAAGGGTGGCATCTGGGGCACCGGACCCGGCCAGGGCACCGTCAAGATGTCCATCCCCGACAGCCATGCCGACTTCATCTTCTCCGTCGCGGGCGAAGAGATGGGGATGATCACCTGTATGATCATCATCTGCCTGTTCGGCTTTGTGGTCCTGCGCAGCTTTGCCCGCGCGTCGAATGACCAGAGCCTGTTCGTGATGTTGGCGGCCAGCGGCCTGACCATGCAGTTCGGCCTGCAGGCCCTGATCAATATGGGTTCGGCCCTGCATCTGATGCCGACCAAGGGCATGACCCTGCCCTTCATTTCCTATGGCGGCTCCTCGCTGATCGCGCTTGGCATCGGCATGGGCATGGTGCTGGCCCTGACCCGCAAGCGGTTCGGACCGGGAGAGGCGCTATGACCGCATCTCGCCCCATCATCCTGGCCGCCGGGGGAACCGGCGGCCACATGTTCCCGGCAGAGGCGCTTGCCCGCACGCTGATCGCGCGCGGGCATTCGGTCATTCTGGTGACGGACAAGCGCGGCAAGGCCTTTGGCGATCATCTGCCCGACGTGCGCGTCGAACGTATCCGCGCCGCCACATCCGCCCCCGGCATTTGGGCCAAGCTGCGCATGGTGGTAGAACTGGTGGTGGGCACGGCGCAGGCGCGTTCCCTGCTGCGGCAGTTGCAGCCGGCCCTGGTGGTCGGTTTCGGCGGCTACCCGTCCCTGCCGACGGTGTTTGCGGCGCAAAGCGCGGGCATCCCCACCCTGCTGCATGAACAGAATGCCGTGCTGGGCCGCGCCAACCGGCTGCTGGCCGCCAAGGCGCGGATGATCTGCACCAGCTTCCCCAGCGTTGCTGGACTACCGGCGGTGGATGGCAAGCGTATCATCCGCACGGGCAACCCCGTCCGCCCCGACATCCTGGCGCTCCGCGACGCGCCCTATCCCGCGCCCTATGCCGGTGGTTCACTGAACCTGCTGGTCACCGGTGGCAGCCAAGGTGCGGCAATTTTTGGTGAGGTGCTGCCGCGGGCCGTGGAAATGCTGCCCGAGGATGTGCGCTACCGCCTGAAGATCGTGCAGCAGGCGCGGGCGGAGAATATCGAGGCAGCCCGCAGCGCCTATGCCCAGATGGGTGTGGAGGCGGAGCTGGCGACGTTCTTCAAGGATATGCCGGCCAAGCTGGCGGGCTGCCACATGATGATCGCCCGTTCCGGTGCCGGAACGGTTGCCGAACTGTCGGTGGTTGGCCGCCCTTCCCTGCTGGTTCCGTACCAGTACGCCATGGATGATCACCAGACCGCCAACGCGCAGTCGCTGGTCGGGGCCGGCGGTGCCTGGCTGCTGCCGCAGCAGGAGTTCACGCCTGTTTCGGTATCGGAACAATTGGCGGCCTTCCTGGCCGATCCAGGCCGTCTGGTCAGTGCGGCAAAGGCCGCCGCCAGCTGGGCCATCCCGGATGCCGCCGACCGTCTGGCCGATGCCGTTGAACGCGTGGTGAAGGGGATGCCGCATGCGCATGATTGATACCACCGCCGAACCCACGCTGGCCGAACTGGAGCGCGCCTTTCCGCTGCTGCTGAACGGGCTGACGCGCCGGCGCTTCACCCTGCCGCAACCGCAGAGCCCTTTGAGGGGCGGGTTTGTTTCACATATGGAACAAAAAATCGCCCCGCGCCTGCACCATGATTATTCCACCATCACCCGTCGCCTTGGAGTTTGACCCATGCGGGCTTTGCCGCTGAATATCGGAACCCTGCATTTCGTCGGCATCGGCGGTATCGGCATGTCCGGCATCGCCGAGGTGCTGCACAATCTGGGCTATGCCGTGCAGGGCAGCGACATGGCCGACAATTACAATGTGCAGCGGCTGCGCAAGCTGGGCATCAAGGTGGAGATCGGGCACCGGGGCGAAAACCTGGGCGATGCCGCCGTTCTGGTCATCTCGTCCGCCGTGAAGAAGGACAATCCGGAAGTCGTGGCGGCGCGGGCCGGCATGATCCCCGTGGTGCGCCGGGCCGAAATGCTGGCCGAGCTGATGCGCCTGAAATGGTCGATCGCGGTGGCCGGCACCCATGGCAAGACCACCACCACCAGCATGGTCGCGGCCTTGCTGGAAGGCGGGGCCATGGACCCGACCATCATCAATGGTGGCATCATCAATTCCCTGGGCACCAATGCCAAGCTGGGCAGCGGCGAATGGATGGTGGTGGAGGCCGATGAAAGCGATGGCACCTTCACCAAGCTGCCCTCCACCATCGGCATCGTCACCAATATGGACCCCGAGCATCTGGACCATTACGGGACGTTCGAGGAGGAGCGGAAGGCCTTCGACCGGTTTGTCGAAAACATCCCCTTCTATGGCTTTGCCGCCATCTGTCTGGACCATCCAGAGGTTCAGGCCCTGGCTGCCAAGGTCGAGAACCGGCGTCTAGTCACCTATGGGGTCAATCCCCAGGCCGAGGTCCGGGCGATCCTGGAAGAGGCGTTCACGATCATGAGCCGGG
>JAEMSB010000102.1 GCA_016463045.1 Niveispirillum sp. | reverse complement strand
GGACCGTCCACGCCCAGCAAACGCAGAGGGCGATATCCCTGTTCCCGCAGCGCCTCAAGCGTTCCGGTGGGATCATCGGCAGCGGCTAGCAGCGGGGCAAGGGTGGGATGGCGGGCCATCAGATCACCCCTTGCCGCTTCAGGCTTTCCAACTGTTCGGCGCTGTAGCCCGTCAGGCGGGCATAGACATCGCCATTATGCTCGCCGATGGCCACCGGCAGCACGGGATCGAACCCGGTGCGCGCACCGGAGAACAGGATGGGAATACCCGCCGTTCGCAGGTCGATGTCGGAGCTGTAGCTGGGATGGGCGATGGGCATGGTTTCGTTGCGGGCCATCACGCGCGGATCGACCAGCGCATCCTCCGGATGGCGGACGGGAGCCACGGGCACGCCCTGCGCCTCCAGGGCTGCCACGACATCGACCACCGGCAATTGCTTTGACCAGGCGTTAATCCGCGCTTCCAGTTCCGTGGCATTGGCCACGCGGGCGTCGCGGGTGGCAAATTGCGGGTGCTGGAGCAGGTCAACCTGTCCCATGGCGCGGAACAGGCCGGCGGCCAGCTTGTCATGCACGGCCACAAGGGCGATGTAACCGTCGGCGCATTCGAACACGCCAAACGGTGACAGGCGCTGCACCGTCAGGCCCGTGCGCGACGGCATGCCGGCGGCGGCCATGGCGGACCAGTTCTCGATGGCGACGAAAGAGGTCAGGGCCCCCAGCATCGACACATCGATATGCTGCCCCACCCCAGTGCGGTGCCGCTGTTCCAATGCCGCTAGGATACCAATGACCGCAAAGACGGGGGCCAGCATGTCGGCCATGGGTACGCCCATCCGTACCGGCGGTTCCCCTGGCGCGCCCGACGTGTACATGGCGCCCGACAGGGCCTGGATAATCACATCCATGGCCTTGCCGCCTTCCGACCCGTTGGCGCCGAAGCCGGAGAGGGAGCAATAGATTACGCGCGGATTGGCGGATTTGGCGGCCTCATAACCCACACCCAGCCGGTCGGCGGTGCCGCTGGTGAAATTCTCCACGACAATGTCGCAGCCCTTCACGAGATCGGCGAAGACCGTCTTAGCATCGGGGTGCTTCAGGTTCAGGCTGATACCATGCTTGCCGCGTGCGCGGGTCAGGTGGGAGATGGAGATATCGTCTGCATGACGGCGTTCCACCACCACCCCGTCGCGCCCCACATAGGGGCTGTTGTCCCGCGCCAGATCGCCGCCGACCGGGTCTTCCAGCTTGATCACCTCGGCCCCCAGCCCCGCCAGCAACAAGGTGGCATAGGGTCCTGCCAGGGCGCGGGTCAGGTCCAGGACGCGCAGTCCTTCCAGGGGGCGCTGCTGGCTGTTCTCGGTCGTGCTCATGCTCGTGATCCTTGACGGGCGGATAGGGCGCCCTTGTCGCGCAGGGACTGGATGTCGGTTTGGGAAAGGCCGATGCCGGCCAGGATGGTGTCGCTGTCCCCACCCGCCGTTGCCGCCGGTCGTGGCGCAGCGGCGGGCGTGTCGGACAGGCGGATGGGCAGGCCGATATGCGGCGCGGTGCCGCCACCTGGCAGTGGCACCTCAAACACCATGCCGCGCGCCCGGTTATGCGGATCGGAAAGGGCGTCGGGCAGGTCATGCACGGGTGCGAATTGCGTATCCGCCGCCGCCAGGATGTCCAACCATTCGGCCAGTGTCTTGCTGCGGAAGAGGACGGCCAGGGCGTCCGCGATTTCCCCCCGGCGGCTGATATCCATCTGCAAGGGGGCGAAGTCCGGGCGGCCCATGGCTATGCAGAAACGCTGCCAGTAGCGGGGTTCCATGTCGGTGGTGGTGATGAAGCGTCCGTCCGCCGTTTCCCAGATGCCGCTGTCGGCCCGGCGCTTGCCGCGCCCCGGTACCTTCGATAGGTCGGGATTGCGGGAAAGGGTGCTGGCGATCAGGGCCAGGGAGGCATCGGACATGGCGACATCGACATGCTGGCCCCCACCCGTCACACCGCGCGCGATGATCGCGGACAAGATGCCGATGACGGCGTTCGACCCGCTCAGCAGATCGGCCACGGGCACGCCGGGGAAGCTGGGCTTGGCCGGGTCCTCCCCGATGCGTGACAGGGCGCCGGCAATGGCCAGTGCCACCGGATCATGACCCGGCTTGTCCCGGTATGGTCCCGTCTGTCCGCAGAGCGTGACCGACGCATAGACCAGCCTTGGGTTCAGTTCCCGCATGGCGGCGGCACCGTACCCCATGCTGTCCATCACGCCGGGCCGGTAATCCTCCACCAATATGTCGGCCTTCGCCACCAGTGCCTTGATCACTGGCCGTGCATCATCATGGCCGGGATCAATGACCAGGCTGCGCTTGTTGCGGGCATAGATGTCGCGGGCGCGCAAGTCCGCGCGGGCGTTGGCATCCAGCTTGTCCCAGCCGAAAACCTGCGCCTGTTTCGCCAGCTCGCGCGGGTTCTCCACGCGGATGATGTCGGCGCCCAGATTGCCCAGCATCCAGGTGCAGTAAGGGCCGGGCAAGAACTTGGAGAAATCGACGACCGTCAGGCCGGAAAGCGGACCATTCATCGCGCGTCCTCCCGGTTGCTGCGGAACAGGGGGCCCGGCACGCGGATGGTGCGGCCCGACGCGGGATCGTTGAAGGGGACGAAGGCGCCGCGCGCGGCGTGATGGGCGCTGTTCAACACGTCTTGTGGTTCATCGATGGCCGACAGGCCCATGCCATGGCGGTTCGACTGCTCGGCCAGGAAAGCGCGGGTCTTGGTGGCGAAGAACGCGCCTACCAATTTCTCCCAATCTTTCAGGGTTTCCTGCGGCAGATCGGCGACCAGGATATTTTCCCAATCCACCCCGGTCAGTGCCCCCGCCATGCCATCTGCCTGCATCAGGGCGACCATGGCGCGCATCATGCCGGGATTGTCGACCAGGGCCCAGGTGACCCAGCCATCGGCCACCTGCCAGACCTGATTGACACCGGACTTGCCCCGCACCAGCAGATTGCCCTGCCGCCCGCCGACCTTGCCGGCCCAATCCCACATCACCGGCTCCCGGTAATTGGCCAGAACGGCGGATTGGTAGGCTGAAACGATCACGCCCTGTCCCTTGTCCTTGCGGGCACGCAGCGCCGTCAGCGCGCCGATAATCGCCTGGATAGCGCCTAGGGCGTAGGCCTGCTGTCCCGGAAGGCGCAGCGGTTCCCGGTCCGGGTCGCCGCCGATATGCAGCAGGCCCGACCGCGCCATCAGTGTCATGTCGGTGGCCGGGCGGTCGGTACAGGCGAACGGGGTCAGCAGCACATCAATCAAGCGCGGATAATCCGCGATGTCCACGCCGGGCAGCGGCCCGTTGCGCAGCAGGATGTCGGCCTTGGACAGCAGCGCCGGCAGGTCAGCATCATTCGGTGCGACGCAACGCTTGTCCCGGTTCCACACCGGATCGGTTGTTTCGCCCCCCGCCGGCACCAGCCGGGTCACGGCGGCACCCAGTTGCGCCAGCATATAGCCCGCCAGGGCACCCAGCTCGCCGGTGGCATCGATGATGGTCAGATGGTTCAGCATCCTCATCCCCTTACGCCAGTGCGCCGGTGGCCGTCAGTTCATCGATCGCTGCGGGGTCCATACCCAGCAGATCGACAAAAACGGCGCGATTGTCGCCCCCCAGCAGCGGAGGCGGGCCGACATAGATGGCGGCATCGGAAAAGCGCAGGGGCGGCCCTGGCATCTCACAGTCGCCCAACCTGTCATGGTGGATGCGGTGGTAGTGGCCGGCGCGTTCCAGTTCGGCGTCGCTGAAGACGTCGCGCCCGTCATTCACCGCCTCTGCCGGTACCCCGGCGGTAGACAGGCGGTCGGCCAGCCGGTGCTTGTCCTGTGTCCGGGTCCAGGCCGCCAACAACGCGCGCAGGTCCCCTGCATGAGCCTTGCGGCCCTGCAAGGTGGCGAAACGTGAATTGTCGATGCCCGTCAGCCCGGCTAGAACCTGCCAGTCCGCATCGTCGCGCACCGCGATGGCGCACCATTGGTCGGGACCGCGACAGGGAAACAGGCCGTGCGGTTCCATGCGCGGATCGTCATTGCCGCGTCGCGGCTCAATCCCGCGCTGAACATCGGCCAGACAATCCGATGTAACTAACATCATCGGTTCCACCTGCGACACGTCCAGATGCTGGCCCTCGCCCGTCACCCGCCGATGTTCCAGTGCTGCCAGCACGGCCACCGTCGCCATCATGGGGGCCACCACATCGCCATAGGCGAAGGGGGCCATGTGCGGCCCCCGGTCTGGCCAACCGGATAGGGCGGCGAAACCGGACAGGGCAGCCGCCGAATTGCCATAACCACGCAGGTCCGACAGGGGGCCGGTACGCCCGGCCACACTGACCGACAGCAGGATGATGTCAGGCTTGATGGATTTCAGAATTTCCCAGGAAAGGCCGATGCGGTCCATGTAGCCCTTGCCGAAATTCTCCACCACCACATCGGCCCAGGCGACCAGCTTTTTCGCCATCTCGATCCCACTCGGATCGTTCAGGTTGATCGTGACGCCCTGCTTGCCGGTATTGGTGATGGCAAAGAAGGCGGATGCGTCGTGGTGCCGCTTTCCATCCTTGAAGGGCGGGGACAGGCGGCCAAGGTCCAGGCGCCTGGCGCTTTCCACCTTAATGACGGTGGCACCGTAATCGGCCAGATCCTTGGTGGCGCGTGGGCCCGCACCGACCCAGCTGAAATCAGCGATCCGCAGCCCAGACAGGGGGCCTTTATGGGGGCCTTCGCGTGTCATGGCGATTGCTCCGTTTGGCTGTTGAAACAGGCGGGTGTTTCCCCCCGCCCTCGTGCCGCAATCAGTTCCTGGGCATGGGCCAGGATCGGATGACCATCGACGTTGAAGTGCGACAGTTCATCCGCGATGCGGCGGGCATTCTCCGCGTACAGCGCCCGGAACCGTTCCTGATCGGCTGGGGGCAGGGCATCGGTGATGCGCATGCCCAGCGCCTTGCCCTTCTCCATGCCGCGATCCTCGGCACTCAGGATCTGGCGGGACAATGCCGCTTCCCAGATCGGCTGCGCGTCTTTCAGTACCTGACGCAGTTCCGGCGTCAGGCGTTGCCAGGCCTTGTCGGACATGGCGCGGGCCGGATAGGCGCCACGGTCGAAATGCAGGCCGGTGAAGTAGGACGCCACTTCCCCGAAATGCAGGGAATGGACTGTATCGACCGGGGCCACCACCCCATCGATCACACCCTTGGCCAGGGCCGAATATACCTCTCCCATCGGCATGTTCACAGGATCGGCACCCAGGTCACGCAGCACGCCCAGCGCCTCCGTCTGCGCCCGCAGGCGCAGGCCACGCAGGTCTTCCAGCTTCTCAATCGGCTTGTGCCGGGTCAGGACGCCGGGGAAGTTACCGCCCTGGACGGCCAGGACATGCAGACCCTGCAATTCCTGGCTGAACACGGGGAAAGCGGCTTCCAGGCATTTATAGATGGCGACCTGATCAGGTAAGTCCTTGATCCCGCCATAGAAACCGGCCTGTCCACGCAGCGCATGGGCGCCGCCACGGGCATAGATGGGGGTAATCAGGCCGATATCGGCCACGCCATGGCGGATTTCCACCATGCTCTGATCCGACGTGATCAGCGATCCGGACCAGAAGGGCTTGATCACTAGCGTGCCACCGGACTTTTCCGTAACGGCCTGCATCCACTCGATATCCGCCTTGCTGAACGGATGGCCGGGCGGATAGGGGCTGGCATAGGACAGGGTGATGGTGCCGGGTACCTCCTCCTTGCCACCACAGGCGGACAAGGCAAGCAGGGCGCAGGCGACCAGAAGTTTGGTCAGTTTCTTGGCCATCGTCATGCTCCCAACATCTTGGGCAGCCACAGGGTCACCGCCGGGAAGGCAATGATGACCGCCAGATGCACGAAATCGATGGCGAGAAAGGGCACGATGCCCCGGAAGATGGTGCCCAGCGGAATATCCTTGGCGATGCCATGGATGACGTAGCAGTTCAGGCCCAGCGGCGGATGCACGAACCCGATTTCCATGGTCCGCACCAAAAAGATGCCGAACCAGATGGGTGATAGGCCCAGATCGACGACGATGGGCAGGAAGATGGGTGCTGTCAGCAGCATCAATGCCAAGCCATCCAGAAACGATCCCAGCACCAGCAGCAGCAGGGTCATCACCAGCACGGCAGCCAGCGGCCCTGCATCCAGATCAGCGACCAGGGCCGACATATGCCCCGTGATACCGGTCAGGCTAATGAAGGTGGAAAACAGGATGGCGCCGATGATGACGACATAGATCATGCCGGTGGTACGCAGCGTATCCGACAGGGCCTTGGTCATGGCGGCCCGCGTCAGGGCACCCCGGATGGCACAGAGCAGGAAGGAACCCACCGCTCCGACTGATGCGGCTTCCGTCGGGGTGAACCAGCCGACCATCAGGCCGCCGACCACGAACACGACCAGACCCACGATATCGATGATGCGCCGCAGGGCCGGTAGCCGATCGCGCCACGGCACCCGCGCAGTCTTCGGCCCCAGTTCGGGCCAGATGCGGCACAGGATGTAGATGCCGATCATGTAGAACAGGGCCTGGCTCAAACCGGGGATGACGGCGGCGGCGAACAGGCGACCGATGGATTGTTCGGCGATGATACCGAATACGATCAGGGCGCCGGACGGCGGGATCAGCGCGCCTAAAGTGCCGCCGGCAGCCAGTGCGCCCGTGGCAAAAGCCGGGGAGTAATTGTGCTTGCGCATCTCCGGCAGCGCCACTGACCCGATGGTGGCGGCGGTCGCCAGGCTGGACCCGCTGATCGCACCGAACCCGGCGCAGCCGGCGATGGAGGCAAGGGCCAGACCGCCCGGACGGTGCCCGATGAACCGGGCCGCCGCGTCAAAAAAGTCCCGGCTGGCACCCGCTGCGAAGCACAGATGCGCCATCAGCAGGAACAGCGGCAATACGCCCAGTTCATACTTGGCGATGGTTTCGAAAGCCACCACCCCGGCCTTGATCAGGGCCGCTTCCGGCGTGACCAGGATGGCGATACCGCCGGCCCCGACAGCGGCCAGCGCCACACCGATGGGCAACCCCAGCGTCAGCAGGGCAAGCAGCGCGATGATGCCAAGGGCACCCCAAATCTCAGGGCTCATGGTTGCCTCCCTTGCCCAGCGCACGCATCAGGAACAGAAGGGCGATCAGCAGGCAGGAACCGACCCACACGACACGCAGCCAGCGCAGCGGCAGGCCCAGGATTTCCGTCACCTCAAACCCGCTCCACAGGTCCGCGGCGACCCAGGCCGACCCGGCGGCCAGGAACAGGAAGAACAGGCAGCAGGCAAAATCCGATGCCCGGTCGTAGCGTTGATGCCAGGTCGGCCCCAGCCGTTCGATCAGGATGTGAACGCGGGCATGGGCACCGGACAGGGTGGCCCCCACCATGGCGGCGGATGCCGCCAGGACCACGCTGGCCTGCACCACCTCAATGGCGCCCAGCAGGGTGAATCCTACATGCCGGCCCAGCACCGCAATGGCATCCGCCGACATGGCCATCAACAGGCCGGCAGCCCCCAGCATAAAAGAAATTCGGGTCAGCAGCCCGCCACCGGATGAGGGCGGTTTGTCAGAGCGTTGAACCAAGATGCCTCCCGCCTGCTTTGGAAATAAAAGCGATCAATCATGCGATTGGCTTCCCCGCGAAAGCGGGGACCCAGGGGCCACAGCAACAACACTTCGGTGCCTCTGGCCCCTGGACCCCCGCTTTAGCGGGGGAGGCAATTAAGCTAAGCTTTGCGACCGTAGGGAAATGCCCCCTTAGAACGTCACCCGGATACCGCCATAGGTCATGCGCGGCGGCTTGTAGGTGACCATCTGGTTGCCATTGGCGGGGGAGGCCACACCATTGGCGATGACGGCCTTGTTCCCGATATTGCTCATCGCGACGAACAGTTCCCAACTACCGGCGGCAGGGACGAAGGTGATGCGCCCGTCGAAGACGTCATAGGCGTCCTGGGCCACGGCGGCGGTGTTGTCGATATCGATGAAGTAGCTGCTGGAATGGCGCCAATCGCCACGCAGGCGGACCGCTGCACCGTCCGCCGACACCGGCACTTCGTAGGTCAGGCCCAGATTGCCGGTGAATTTCGGCACGAAGGGCAACTCGTTCTTCAGGCCCAGCAGCACTGTGCCCGCCGTGGCCTGCTGCGGCAGCAGCTTGGTGAACTTGAAGTCGGTATAACCCAGACCCGCCTGCAGGGTCAGCCCTTCGGTCAGCAGGGCGGTCGCCTCAGCTTCCAGACCCTTGATCTCCCCATCGCCGCCATTGGTTTCCAGGCGGATGAAGGCCCCCGTGCTGTCGGTGGTGTTTCGGGTGATCTGGATGTCATTATATTCGCTGAAATAGGCAGCGAGGTTCAGGCGCAGGCGGCGATCGAAGAAGTCGCCCTTGAACCCAGCCTCGTAGGCCGTCAGCTTTTCCGGATCGAAGGTGTTGAACAGGTCGGCGCGGGTCGGGCGACCATTCACGCCACCGGCCTTGAACCCCTTGGACCAGGAGACATAGGCCATCATGTTGCTGTCGAACTTGTATTCCGCACCCAGCTTGGGCGTAAACACGTCCCAGGTGTCACCCGCCTTGACATTGTTGAAGCTGACCAGATTGTTCTGAAGCGGTCGGACTTCGTAATAGCGGAAGTCCTTCTTCTCCTTGCTGATACGCGCCCCGGCGGTCAGGCTGAACGCATCCGTGACCTTGTATCCGGCATGGGCGAAGGCGGCGTAGGAAGAACCATCCAGCCAGCGGTTGCCCAGGCGCATCTGGTCATAGCGCAGATTGTTGGCATTATTGGCACCGCCCAGGCAGCTGGCCGGACCTGTCCCGTTGGCGGGGCAGGTCGATGCCGCGACGCCCGGCGGGGAGATGGAGCGGTTGGGTGCCGCGCGCAGCGCCTCCACCAGACCCACCAACTGACGCGAGGACTGCGTATCCTGAGCCATCTCTTCAAAGTACCAAAGACCGACCAGCCAATTCAGGCGATCATCGAAAGCATCACCGCTGAACTGGAACTCCTGGCTGAACTGGTGCTGCTGTACGCTGATCCCGGCAGACGCCACGATATCGGCGGGGGTGCCGTCGGCATCGGCCTTGCTGCGCACATCCAGGTCACGATAGGCGGTGATGGACTTTACCCCGATCACACCGGGGTCCCAATCCACCACGCCGGACACGCCCCAGACATCGGAATTGGCGTAGCTGGTGGAGGTTGAATAGGTGGTCCAGGGCTTGGGCGCCACCCAGCGGTTATCGTAGGTCAGGCCCTGCGGGGCCAGCACGACGCGGTTATACAGCTCGATGTTCGGGGCTGCTGCGGCGGTATTGAAAATACCGACCGCCTGATAATCGGTGGCCGCTTGCCGTTCGCGCGTGACGTCGCCCGACAGCGTCACCTGCAGCGTATCGGTCGGGGTCCAGGCCAGGGTTGCGCGGCCGCTGCGGACATTCACGTCATTGCCATTGCGCTTTGTGCCATCGGCGGAAGGCAGCAGACGCTTGTAGTAGCCATCCTGATCGCGCGACAGGGCGCTGACCCGCAGCGCCAGCTTGTCTTCGACCAGCGGCACATTGACGGAACCGCCGACATCCATGCGACCGTAATTGCCGACACGCAGTTCAGCCACGCCGCCGAAATCATCCGACGGTGCCTTGGTGCTGATATTCAGCGCGCCGCCAGAGGTGTTCTTGCCGAACAGTGTGCCCTGCGGCCCGCGCAGCACTTCCACCCGTTCAATATCCAGAAGTTCCAGAACCGCACCGGGCGCGCGTGCCAGATAGACGCCATCGATATAAATGCCGACCGCCGGGTCCTTGGTGATGATGAAGTCGGGCTGCCCGACGCCACGGATGAACAGCTGCGCGAAATTGCTGCCGCCGGAACCGTTGCCAGAGGTGGTCATCTGGAAATTCGGGGTGGCATCGGCCACACCCTTCAGATCGACGACACCCTTTTCGCGCAGATCCTCGGCGGTCAGGGCCGTGATGGCGATGGGCGTGTCCTGAAGGTTCGTGGATCGGCGCTCCGCCGTCACGATAATCTCTTCCAGCACGATGGGGGCTGCGGCCGGCTGGGCCTGGGCCATGGCGGGGATAGCGTAAAGACCGACGGCCAGCGCAATAGGCGCGGCGCCTCGAGGCGTCCACTTCTGGAACATTTCATCCTCCCTGGATGTGCGGGCGGGGTTCTTTGCCCCGTCTGAAGGCACTCTCGCCTTTCGTTATTGTTCATAACATAGACGGTTGATACTCACAACTATCTAAATTCCCGAATGCGATCCTGGAGAACGGAATATGCGGACAGCGCCGCCCGCTTCCGCTATCAAGGTTTGGTGCCAATCCTGCTCCCTTTCTGATGATGACCATGGCGAACGACAAGATCGATGCGGCCGACCAGCCAGAGATTGACCTGGGCCGACTAGGTGATTTCATCGGCTTCCGGTTGCGCCGTATCCAAAACCACCTGTCCCGCAATTTCTCTGCCCGTAATGCCGACTGGAACCTGCGTTCCGGCCTGTTT
>JAEMSB010000573.1 GCA_016463045.1 Niveispirillum sp. | reverse complement strand
CTCCCACCTAAAATTAGTGACGGCTATTTAGGCGTTGGCATGCTGGCTTGCCAAGGGCGAAGCGTCAAACCCCGTAACGGAAAAGGGCCGCCCAGTTGCCGGGGCGGCCCTTTCCTACTCAACTCAGCACCCGCCGAACTTACTCGGCAGCTGCTTCCGGCAGGGCCGGCGTCTCGCCGTCTTCGCCCAGCTGCATGGCGCGGTCGCGCTCGGCAGCGATGGCCTTCAGACGGTTGACGACCGAACCGGTACCAGCCGGGATCAGACGACCGACGATCACGTTCTCCTTCAGGCCTTCCAGATTGTCGACCTTGCCCTGGACGGCAGCTTCCGTCAGGACGCGGGTCGTTTCCTGGAACGACGCGGCAGAGATGAAGGAACGGGTCTGCAGCGAGGCCTTGGTGATGCCCTGCAGAACCGGCTTGCCGACCGCAAAGCGCAGATCGACTTCGCCTTCCTTGATCCGCTGCTGAACGGCGCGGTTTTCCTGCTCGAACTCCACGCGGTCAACCTGATCACCGATCAGCAGGGTGGTGTCACCCGGATCGGAGACTTCGATCTTCTGCAGCATCTGACGGACGATCACTTCGATATGCTTATCGTTGATCTTCACGCCCTGCAGACGATAGACGTCCTGGATCTCATTGATCAGGTAGTTGGCCAGCGCTTCCACGCCCATGACCGACAGGATGTCGTGCGGCACCGGGCTACCATCCATCAGGCTGTCGCCCTTCTGGACATAATCGCCCTCCTGAACGGCAATATGCTTGCCCTTCGGGATCAGGTACTCGCGCTCTTCCCCCGTCTCGTCATTCTTCACAACGATACGGCGCTTGGTCTTGTAGTCCTTGCCGAACTCCACCCGACCCTCGATCTCCGCGATGATCGCGAAGTCCTTGGGACGGCGGGCTTCGAACAGCTCGGCCACGCGCGGCAGACCGCCGGTGATGTCACGCGTCTTGGAGCTTTCGCGCGGGATACGGGCCAGCACGTCACCGGCCTGGACCTTCCCACCGTTCTCCACCGACAGGATGGCATCCACGCTCATGAAGTAGCGGGCTTCCGCACCATTCGGCAGCTTCAAGACTTCGCCATTGCTATCCAGCAGAGCGATGCGCGGACGCAGGTCGGCACCACGCGGCTGCTGGCGCCAATCGACCACGACCTTGGAGGAGATGCCGGTGGCCTCGTCCATCACTTCGCGGACGGACAGGCCCTCCACCAGATCGACATAGGTGGCCGTACCCTCGCGTTCCGTCAGGATCGGCAGGGTATACGGGTCCCATTCGGCCAGACGGTCACCTCGCTTGATGGGCGCGCCATCAACCGCAAGCGCCTTGTTCAGCTTGGCACCATAGGGCACGCGATGCTTGGCGCGCTCACGGCCCTGCTCGTCCAGCAGCGCCAGCTCGCAGTTGCG
The DNA here is from genome assembly GCA_016463045.1 of Niveispirillum sp. Lineage (GTDB taxonomy): Bacteria > Pseudomonadota > Alphaproteobacteria > Azospirillales > Azospirillaceae > Niveispirillum. The sequence continues at coordinate 1,471 of JAEMSB010000573.1, read as the reverse complement.
GCCCATCACCACCGGCACACCCTCGCTGTTCATGACGAGGTTGCGGTTGCGCACCACAACCTTGGCGTCGAGCGTCGCCTCAATGAAGCTCTGCTCCGCACCACGCTGTGCCGCACCACCGATGTGGAACGTACGCATCGTCAGCTGCGTGCCAGGCTCACCGATCGACTGCGCCGCGATGACGCCGACCGCCTCGCCCATGTTAACCCGCGTGCCACGGGCCAGATCGCGGCCATAGCAGTGGGCGCACACGCCGTCTTCGGTCTCGCAGGTCAGCACCGAACGAATATGGACCGTATCGATACCAGCGGCGTCGATCAGCTCCAGCTCGCGCTCGGTGATCAGCTCGCCAGCCGGAACGATCATCTCGCCGGTCAGCGGGTTGACCAGGTCGGCGGTCGAGGTACGGCCCAGGATACGCTCCGACAGCGGAACAATGACGTCGCCGCCATCGATCACCGCCTTCACGGTCAGACCGTTCTTCGTACCGCAATCCACCGTGGTGATGATGGCGTCCTGCGCCACGTCCACCAGACGGCGGGTGAGGTAACCGGAATTCGCCGTCTTCAAGGCGGTGTCGGCCAGACCCTTACGGGCACCGTGGGTGGAGTTGAAATACTCCAGAACCGACAGGCCTTCCTTGAAGTTGGAGATGATCGGCGTCTCGATGATTTCGCCCGAGGGCTTGGCCATCAGACCGCGCATACCGGCCAGCTGCTTGATCTGGGCCGGCGAACCACGGGCACCGGAATGGGCCATCATGTAGACCGAATTCACGCCCAGACCCGGACGCGGCTGCTCGATGACCTTCATCATGGCGCCGGCGACCTTTTCGGTCGTTTCCGACCAGACGTCGACCACCTTGTTGTACTTTTCGCCCTGGGTGATCAGACCATCCAGATACTGCTGCTCGAACTCCTTCACGCGGTCCTGGGCTTCCTTGACCAGGGTCTGCTTCTCGGCCGGGATGACCATGTCATCCTTGCCGAAGGAGATGCCGGCCTTGAACGCGTTGGTGAAGCCCAGACGCATCATCCGGTCGGCGAAAATCACCGTCTCCTTCTGACCGCAATGGCGGTAGACGACGTCGATGATGTTGCCGATTTCCTTCTTGGTCAGAAGGCGGTTGATCAGGTCGAACTTGATGGCCGGATGGCGGGGCAGGATCTCCGACAGCAGCATGCGACCGGGGGTGGCCGTCACGCGGGTGGTGATCGGATTGCCTTCGCTGTCCACCGTGTGATAGCGGGCCTGGATCTTGGAATGCAGCGTCACGGCCTTGGCCGCAAGCGCGTGCTCAATCTCGCCGATGGAGCCAAAGACCATGCCTTCACCCACGGCACCCGGCAGTTCCATCGTGATGTAGTACAGACCCAGGATGATATCCTGAGACGGCACGATGATGGGACGGCCGGAGGCGGGCGACAGGATGTTGTTGGTCGACATCATCAGGACGCGCGCTTCCAGCTGG
>JAEMSB010000101.1:10161-10602 GCA_016463045.1 Niveispirillum sp. | reverse complement strand
GGTGAAAAGCGCCGCGTGGCGCTGTGCAAGCTGCTGCTGTCCAAGCCCGACATGCTGCTGCTGGACGAACCGACCAACCATCTGGACGCCGAGAGCGTGGCGTGGCTGCAGCGCTTCCTGGCCGATTATCCCGGCACCGTCGTCATGGTGACCCACGACCGTTACTTCCTGGATGCCGTCACCGGCTGGATCCTGGAACTGGATCGTGGCTCGGGCATCCCGTATGAGGGCAATTACTCCGCCTGGCTGGAGCAGAAGCAGAAGCGTCTGGAGCAGGAAGGCCGCGAAGAGGGTGCCAAGCAGAAGCAGCTGGCCCAGGAACTGGAATGGGTGCGCGCTTCTCCGAAGGCCCGTCAGGCCAAGTCCAAGGCCCGTATCCAGGCCTATGAAGAATTGCTGGCATCCGCCAACCAGAAGGAAGCCATCGGCGAAACCCGCATC
>JAEMSB010000101.1:5208-10151 GCA_016463045.1 Niveispirillum sp. | reverse complement strand
CCCGCATCGTCATCCCGACGCCGCCGCGCCTGGGCAATGTCGTTATCGAGGCCGAGAACCTGCGCAAGGGCTTTGGCGACCGGCTGCTGATCGACGATCTTTCCTTCCGCCTGCCGCCCGGTGGGATTGTCGGCATCATCGGCCCCAACGGTGCCGGTAAGACCACCCTGTTCCGCATGATCACCGGTGCGGAAAAGCCCGATGGCGGTACTTTCCGCGTAGGCGAGACGGTGCAGCTGGGTTACGTGGACCAGAGCCGCGACAGCCTGGATGACAAAAAGAACGTCTGGGAGGAAATCTCCGGCGGTCTGGACGTGATCGAGCTGGGCAAGAAGTCCATGCCGTCCCGCGCCTATGTCAGCGCCTTCAACTTCCGGGGTCCGGACCAGCAGAAGAAGCTGGGCCAGCTGTCGGGTGGCGAGCGTAACCGCGTGCATCTGGCCAAGATGCTGAAGTCCGGCGCCAACGTTCTGCTACTGGACGAACCGACCAACGATCTGGATGTCGAAACCCTGCGTGCGCTGGAAGAGGCGTTGACGACGTTCCCCGGCTGCGCCGTGGTCATCTCGCACGATCGCTGGTTCCTGGACCGTCTGGCCACCCATATCCTGGCGTTCGAGGGCGACAGCCAGGTGGTCTGGTTCGAAGGCAACTATGCCGATTACGAGGCCGACAAGCGCCGCCGCTTGGGTGCGGAGGCCGACCAGCCGCACCGCATCAAGTACAAGCCGCTGGAACGCTGATCCCGGCGCATAGCGTTGTTCTGGGGCCGGGGAGTAATCCCCGGCCCTTGTTCATTCAAAGAGGTTCTATCGATGCGCCTTGTCCGCCTGATCGCCAATCTGGGTTATGGCAGCCAGCGCGACGTGAAGATGCTGCTGAAGGATGGCCGCGTGACGCGGGCCGATGGCAGCACCCTGTCCGATGGGGACAAGGTCGAGCATGCCGATATCCGCATCGATGGCGAGGAACTGGACCCGCCCCAGGGGTCGGTGCTGATGCTGCACAAGCCGGCGGGCTATACCTGCTCCACCAGCGATCCGGGCCGCGTGGTGTATGAGCTGCTACCGGAGCGGTTTGAATATCGCAATCCGATCATCGCGCCGGTGGGAAGGCTGGACCGCGATACGACGGGCCTGCTGCTGTTGACCGATGATGGTCAGCTGCTCCACCGCATCATCTCGCCCAAGGCCAATGTGCCCAAGGTCTATGAGGCGGAACTGGCCCGCCCCCTGACGGGGGAGGAAGCGGCGGTGTTCGCGTCAGGTACGCTGATGCTCAAGTCGGAAAAGACGCCGCTGCTGCCCGCCACGCTGGAGGTGCTGGACGAGACGCGTGCCCGCCTGACCATCCGCGAGGGGCGGTATCACCAGATTCGCCGTATGTTCGCGGCGGTCGGCAATCATGTGGAGACGCTGCACCGCGTCTCCATCGGTGGGCTGACGCTGGGCGAGCTGGCGGAGGGGGAATGGCGGCTGCTGGACGCGAGCGAGGTCGCGTCCGTCTTCGCCGCCTGAAGCCCTTTCTTACTGCGCGCCCTTCTCGATGGCCTTGCCGGCGCTCTTGATGTCCTTGCCCACGCCTTCAACGGTGTTGCAGGCGGAAAGCGACAGGGCGGCCAGGGCGAGGGTGGTGAGGATCAGGGCGCGTTTCATTGTCTTATCCATGGTTCTGGGACTATCTATCCCGGTTACCCCATTATCACAAAGCTGAGTTCCAATGTCCAAGCCGCCAAAAGTTAAAGAGCCGAAAGTCAGAGTGGATCAGGCTTTGGTTGATCGCGGCTTGGCCGAAAGCCGGTCCAAGGCCCAGGCGCTGATCCTGGCCGGTCTGGTCTATGCCGACACACGCCGTATCGACAAGGCCGGCGATACCGTGCCGGAAAGCCAGCTGCTGCTGGTAAAGGGCCAGGACCATCCCTGGGTCAGCCGGGGTGGGCTGAAGCTGGTCAAGGGGCTGGACAATTTCGGCATCGATCCCACCGGCTTCGTCGGCATTGATGTTGGGGCCTCTACCGGTGGCTTCACCGATGTGCTGCTGACGCGCGGGGCGGCCAAGGTCTATGCCGTCGACGTCGGGCACGGACAGCTGGCCTGGAAAATCCGGGAGGATGAACGGGTTGTGGTCCTGGAAAAGACCAATGCCCGCCACCTGAATGCGGAGATCATCCCCGATCCCGTCGATATCGTGGTCTGTGATGCCAGCTTCATCGGCCTGGAAACGGTTCTGCCCGCCGCCATGGCCCTGACCAAGCCCGGCGCCCATCTGGTCGCCCTGATCAAACCGCAGTTTGAGGTAGGCAAGGGCCGTGTGGGCAAGGGTGGCGTGGTGCGGGAGCCGGAATTGCACCAGGAGGTCTGTGACCGTATCCAGGGCTGGCTGGCGGGGCAGGCGGGCTGGACTGTGCTGGGCGTGGTGGAAAGCCCGATTACGGGGCCGGAAGGGAATAAGGAATTCCTGATCGGGGGACGGCGGGAAGGTTGACGGCGTCGCATGCGGGCTTTTGCCCTTATGCGACCTACGAGCGGAGCCCCGTCGTAGGTCGCATAAGCGAAGCGCATGTGACAGTTACTGGAACGCTGCCTCGGCAAAGCTGCGCAGCTTGCGGCTATGGAGCCGTTCCAGGCCCGTGTCGCGCATCATTTCCATGGCGCGCATGCCGATGGCCAGATGCTGGTCTACACGCGCGCGGTAGAAATGGTTGGCCATGCCGGGCAACTTGATCTCGCCATGCAGCGGCTTGTCCGACACGCAGAGCAAGGTGCCGTAGGGCACGCGGAAGCGGAAGCCGTTGGCGGCAACAGTTGCCGATTCCATGTCCAGCGCGATGGCGCGCGACTGGCTGAACCGCTGCACCGGCTCGCTATGGTCGCGCAGTTCCCAGTTGCGGTTGTCGATGGTGGCGACGGTGCCGGTGCGCATGATCGACTTCAGTTCCCAGCCCTTCAGGCCGGTCACTTCCTCCACCGCATCCTCCAGCGCCACCTGCACCTCGGCCAGGGCCGGGACGGGGACCCAGGTCGGCAGATCGGCATCCAGCACCTTATCGTCACGCACATAGCCATGGGCCAGGGCGTAATCGCCCAGCTTCTGGGTATCGCGCAGGCCCGCGCAATGGCCCAGCATCAGCCAGACATGCGGGCGCAGGACCGCGATATGGTCACTGATCGTCTTGGCATTGGACGGGCCGACGCCGATATTGACGATGGTGATGCCGTTACCGTCCTTGCGTTTCAAGTGATATGCGGGCATCTGCGGCAGGCGGGCCACCTTTTGGCCCTGTGGTTCCCTGCCCGGGTGAACCGCCTGGTTCCAGGTGATGTGGTCGCCCGGCTCAATGAAGGCTTCATACTGACGGCGATAGGCCTGGGTGGCCGGGTCGTCCGACGGCTCCATGATTTCCAGCCCACGGCGCACGAACTCATCAATGTAGAACTGATAGTTCGTGAACAGGACATAGTTCTGGAAATGGTCGGGCTTGGTCGCCGTGTAGTGCTTCAGCCGGTGCAGGCTGTAATCCACGCGGGGCGCGGTGAACAGGGCCAATGGACGGGCATGCCCCGGCGGGGTGATGTGCGTGCCGTTGACGATGCTGTCATCCATATAGACCAGATCGGGCAGGTCGAAATAGTCGCGCAGCTGGTACAGCCGCTCCGGCGTCAGGTCGCCTTCGACATGCATGCCCTCGGGATAGGCGAACTGGATCGGGATCGGCGTCTCGCTGATCCCCACTTCCAGCGGCACGCCGTGATTTTTCACCAGCAGCGAGAACTGATGGTGCAGATAATGGTCGAACAGGTCGGGGCGCGTGACGGTGGTGCGGAAGGTGCCCATGCCGTGGACGAAACCATAGGCCAGACGGCTGTCGATACGGGGTTCGCTGTCGATGCGGATCTGAATGAAGGGGTAACAGGCGCGCACGCGCCCACCCAGATCCTCGCCACGGGCAAAAGCAGAAAACCGGTCACGCAGAAAATCGACGGCCTGATCATAAAGCGCCCGGACACGGGCATATGCGCCATCAGCGTCGGTGAAGCTTTCCACCGGCAGATCAAGGGGCGAATTGTTGGATGAAATCACTGTGCAAGCTCCTATGAGTTTGCACTTCTTTATGCGCCAAGCCAGGGTGGCTTGGGAAGGGGCATTTTGCAGGCAGACATGTTAAGGGCCCGGCGCGGCATTTTTGCCGCTGTACCGGGCCCCAGTACAGCTGGAAAACTTAGTCGCCGAACGCTTCTTCCCAGCTGCCCTTGGTGGCGGCCTTGGAATATTCGGTGGCGCGGTTTTCAAAGAAGTTGGTGTGTTCCACGCCGTTCAGGATGGCATCCATCCAGGGCAGGGGGTTCTTCTCGGTCTTATAGATGGGCTGCAGGCCCAACTGCGCCAGACGGCGGTCGGCGATGTAGCGGATGTACTTCTTCACATCCTCGCCTTCCATGCCTTTAACCGCCCCCATCTCGAACGCCAGGTCGATAAAGGCGTCCTCGTGATGCACGATGGTTTCGCAGGCGACATACAGCTCGCGCTGGAACTCCTCGTTCCAGACCTCGGGGTTTTCGGAAATGAAGGTCTTGAACAGCTGAATGATCGACTGGGTGTGCAGACTTTCATCGCGCACCGACCAGGTCACGATCTGGCCCATGCCCTTCATCTTCCCGAAGCGCGGGAAGTTCATGAGGATGGCGAAGCTGGCGAACAGCTGCAAACCTTCGGTGAAGGCGCCGAACACCGCCAGCGTCTTGGCGATGTCCTTTTTGCTGTCGACATTGAACTCGTGCATGTAGTCGTACTTGTCCTTCATCTCCTTGTAGTGGAGGAAGGCCGAGTACTCGACCTCGGGCATGCCGATCGTGTCCAGCAGATGGCTATAGGCCGCGATATGCACCGTCTCCATGGCAGAGAAGGCGGCCAGCATCATGCAGACCTCGGTCGGCTGAAACACG
>JAEMSB010000101.1:0-5198 GCA_016463045.1 Niveispirillum sp. | reverse complement strand
GCTGTAATTGCGCATGTAGCAGTTATTCACCTCGACATCGGCCTGGGTGAAGAATCGGAAAATCTGCGTCAGCAGGTTCCGTTCGCCATCTGTCAGGTTGTTGCGCCAGTCCTTGACGTCATCGGCCAGCGGCACTTCCTCCGGCAGCCAATGGATTCGCTGCTGCGTCAGCCAGGCCTCATAGGCCCAGGGATAGCGGAAAGGCTTGTAAACCGGGTTCGGCGTCAGCAGGGACATGGCACCAGCACTAGATGTAGGGGGTGGATGCCGTAAGCTAGCACAATGGGCGGCGGGGGGAAGGGGTCTTTGGCTGTGAATGATGGGGATAAAGGGGATGGCCGAACGGGTGGGTGGACGGTGTCAGGGCAATGCCCAGGGATTCAGCAGATCGGCGCCGGTGCGCATGTAATCGTCGATGTCACGGGTGACGATGGCCAGGCCGTGGCAAAGGCCCGTTGCTGCGATGATCAAATCCGGCTGAGGGAATGTGTGGCCAATTTTCCGCCCTTCTGCCATCAGCAAACGCCACTTCAACATCACATCTTCGCTGACGGGCAGGACGCGGCCATCGAACATCGGGCGCACCCGGTGGGTGAGCCACTCTGTCAGGCTGGACCGTTTGACTGGGTCATCCAGTTTCTCGATGCCAAAGCGGATTTCAGCCAGAGTAACAGTGCTGATATGGAGCGTTTCCAGCGGCTGTTCGGCGATGAAGGACAGAACACGCGGCTCAGGTCTTGGTCGCCGCAGCTCGGCCAGGATGTTGGTATCCAGCAGCCAGCCGCTCAAAACACCACATCCCGTACCCGCGCTGGATCGCGAATGGGCTCGAAATCGAAATCTAGGTCACTGGACGGTGCCGCCCGCATGGCGTCGATCAGGCTCTGACCGGTTTCAGCGCCCTTTAAGCGCCGAAACTCCGCAGCGGAGATGACGACAACCTCTTCACGTCCATGGACGGTAACATGCTGCGGACCGTCGGCCTGGACGCGGCGCAAAAGCTCGCTGAACCGCGCCTTCGCTTCCTGGAGCGGCCAATGCCCAGGCACGACGTGATTAGCTCCTCGTTTACGGTCCGCCATCACGACCTTCCAAATCTAGTCAGTCTGGTCAGATTACGTCATCGAGCTTGGGGCTGCAACGCCTACCGCCCCCGCTCCGCCGTCTGCGTCTCCGCGTTCAACAGCGGGTTCAGGGCGGGGGCCAGGATTTTCAGCAGCTGTGAGGGCAGGGCAGAGGTGAAGCGGTATTCCGCGGCCTCTGGCCCATGCACATGCGCCGTGATGACACCGAAGAAGCGGTCGCCGATATAGAAGACGAACGTGGCGGTGCGGTTGACGACGCGGCTTTCCAGGACGACGCCACCGGGACCATAGCGTTCAAAACGATGGTCGCCCGTACCCGTCTTGCCGCCAATGGGCATTTCGGTGCCGTCAGCGGCAGTGAAGGCGCCTTTCACGCGCCGCGCGGTGCCATTATCCACGATGTCGCGCAGATGGCGGCGCACCACGCGGGCCACCGCTGGTTCCATCACCTGTTCGGCCCCGTCCAGCAGCTTGGCGGGCACAAAGCTGGTCTCGTACGGCGTGCCGGTGGCGAAATGCAGGCGGCCCACGCGTAAGGTCGGCAGGCGCACCCCATCATTCAGGATGACGCCCATCAGTTCGGCCAGCGCACCCGGCCGGTCGGCGGAGCTGCCGATGGAGGTGGCGTAGCTGGCGATCAGGCTGCCGAACGGGTAGCCAAGGCGCGTCCATTCCTCATGAATGCGGTTGAACGCCTCTTCCTCCAGCACGATGCCGATGCGCGTATCCTGTGCCTGTTTGGACCGGGACGTGAACAGCCATTTGTAGCTTTCCTGGCGTGGAACGCTGCTGTCCTTCAGCATCTCCCCGCGCTGTGCCTGCCGGCTGTCCTGAAGATATCCCACCAGCCACAGTTCCAGCGGATGCACGCCGACAATATAGCCACGGTCGTTCAGCGACCAATTGTCGGGATTATAGCGGTCGAACAGCGCCTTCACCTGCGCGTCGGGCGGGCCGCCGGCCGGCATGTGCCGGTTCAGGAAGACGCCCAGGTCGTCCGCCGTGGCGTTGGGCAGGGCGGAGCGGAAGATGACCGCCAGCCGGTCCGGCGTGGGCCGGATGCGCTTGGCCAGCTTGTCGAGTGCCGCTTCCGGCTCCAGCCCCTTATAATCAGACCAGAACTTGTTCAGGTAGGCGCTACCCTCCTGATCCGCGAACTGCGCCAGATAGGTGCGGCGGGCCGGGTGGCGGGGATCGTCCATCAGATCGTCGCGGCTGTCCGGCCCCTCGGCGATGTAATGGTTCACGATGTCCCGCATCATGCGGATGAAGACAAGGTTGACGGAATGGCGGAACGCCTCTGACACGGTGATGACCTTGCCATCATCCTTGTCGTCAAAATTCCCGAAACTGTGCAGGCCGCCGCCAGTGAAGAAGCGTTCGGCGGGGCTGGCCGAATATTCCCGCTCCATGGCAAGGTCCAGCAGGGGGGCGATGCCGATGCTGGGATTGGCCGCCATGGTACGCAACACCCATTGCGTCAGCCGATCGGGCGCCTCCAGCGCCGCCGCTTCCAGCTCATAGCTTTCCCGTGTGATGTAGCGGGCATGCAGCCGCGCGATGATCTCCAGATACGTCACCAGGGTACGCAGCTTGGCCGTGGAGCCAAGGTCGAGCTTGGCCCCTTCATTCAGGTCCAGCGGCTGGGGCAGCGTGTCGACCTGCACCCGGACGAGGTTCGCCTCTGCGGTGCGTTCGAACAGGGTGACGGAATAGACGATGCGGGCCGGGTCGGCATTGTTCAGCAGCCGGTCACCGACCAGACCTAAGGCCGCCGCCTGCGCCGGGTCGGCCAGTTTCTTCAGCGTCTCTGTCACTCGCGCCTGTGTCGGCTGGTCCAGGGTGGTATCGACGGCAAGGTCCAACCGGTCCAGCGCATAAAGGCTTGGCACACCCAGCATGCCCAGCAGCCGGGCGCGAATGGCGTTGGTGGCCTTCTGCTCCACAAAGCTGGGTTCGGGAATCTCGGGCGGCGCTTCCTTGAACCGCAGGGGGAAGAAGCGGGCAGCATCGGCGAGGGGCGCGGAGATGACGCCCGCGCGTTCCAGCAGGGTCAGATGCGTATTGGCCAGATCATTCAAAGCCTTGCGGCCATTGGTGCCCAGATAGGCAGAGGGCCGCCGCTGGGCCAGCAGCAGGCTCAATACCTGTTTGTAGACAACGGCCTGGACCTGCAAATCCTCCTCGGTCCGGGGATGGCCGCGCAGGATGCGGTTGGCGATGGTAAAGTCGGTGCCGTACCAGGCCCAGAGACCATCCCCCAACCCGTTGACCTCGCCCACGCCGGGGCGGGCGGAAAGGGGGGTGGAGTTCAGGTAATCCACCACGATCTGATGACGCACCCGCGTGGTATCCGGCCCGCCCTTGTACGCGCGGACAGAGGCCGACATCATCTGCCGCAGCTTTTCCACCCCGCTGCCCGTGCGCCCCTCCGGCGAATGGCGATACTTCTCGATCTGGGTGGCAAGCGTGGAGCCGCCGGCGCGCGGGCTGTCCGGGTCGATGAATTTCAGGGGGATGTTGATGACGGCCAGACCGAACCGGTCCCATTCCACCGCCGGATTGCGGTTGGGATATGTGGTGTCCAGCAGCTCCCGGTTTTCAATGAACAGCAGCGTGTCGGCCACCAGCTTCGGTACCTCGTTAAACCCGGCATAGATGCGTTCGGGATAACGCGCGTCGAACAGGGGGTTGCCCATCTGATCGCGGATGGACAGGCCGCCGGAGGTTTTCTCCGCGTACGGCGCAAAGCCGCCGAAATTCATGTAATCGCGCAGTTGCGGGCTGGGTCTTGCCTGCAAATCCACGCGGTAATCGGCGGCGATCAGCCGTTCCACGAAGCTGGGAATGGCGGCATAGCCCAGGCGGGCATCATAGGGGCCCTGGCCCGGAAAGCGGATATCGGGGTTGGGGCCGGGTTCTACGCGCCAGGTCAGGTCGCGCCCATACCGGGCCAGCACTTCGGATTGCAGGGCGGACGTGCGGCTTTCCTGCCACAGCGCGGCACCGGCACCGGTTGCCAGCGCCAGGGTCATGCCCCAGGTCATCCAGCGATAGAACCGTGCCGATGGCATGCGTGAAAAAGCTCCCCGAACCCCTTGTTATTGAAGCATGCATAGCATGGGCGCAAACGGGTCCGCCACCGATGGCTTGCGCCCTCTGTCTTATGGATGTGCCCGGTCACATCAGGCGTTGCGGAAGACCAGTTTCTTTGACAAGACAAAGTTGAAAACCAGCCCCGAAACGCTGCCCGCCGCCACCCCGGCATAGGGCAGCAGGGCCGTCAGCACCTCTGGCCACAGGCCGATACTGGCAATCACCCAGGGCCCGAGTTTCAGCACCAGCACATAGACACCGTAATTCACCACGGCCCCCACGGCATTGGCGGCCAGGAACCGCGCCCATTGCCGGATGGCCCCACGCCGGCTGACCCCCGTAAAGGTGAATTGCCGGTTCATGTACCAGGTAAACGTCGCCGCCATCAGGTAGGAGAAGACGCGCCCGCCATATGGGTCCAGCCCCAACAGATGCAGGGCCACGGCCAGCGATGCCATATCGACAAACAGGCCGCCGACACCGATCAGGGCGAAGGTGGCGAACTGGCGGGAAGTCTGCTGCGTCATGATGGCCGGCGGCTACGGTGGGATGGCCCTTTGCTACACGGTTTCGCGCGTGCGGTCACGCCACTCGACACCGACGGGCGGATGGGTTACGCGTTCGGCCATGTCCATCGCCAAAGCCCTCCACCACCCGTTCGCCGCCGGCATGCTGCCCTTGCCGGTGTCGGGCTTCATCCTGAATGTGCAGGCCGATGCCGAGCTGCCGCCCGGCCTGCGCCCCCTGACCTGTGTCACGGGGTTCAAGCCCGCGCATGAGGCGCTGACCCAGGCCGGGTTCCGCGTCGTGCAGACCCTGGCAGAGGGCGATTATCAGGCGGGCCTGTGCCTGATGACCAAGCATAAGGCCGAAAGCCTGGCCAGCATCGCCCAGGCCTGGGACGCACTGCCCGTCGGTGGCCTGCTGGTCTGTTCGGGTGATAATGATACGGGTGTCACCAGCCTGATGAAGGCGGTGAAGGAGGCGTTTGGGGAGGTGGAAAGCCTGTCCAAATAC
>JAEMSB010000572.1:831-2894 GCA_016463045.1 Niveispirillum sp. | reverse complement strand
CCTCCCCCTCCACCCACAGCAGGCAGCGTCCCCGCACCACGGCCCCTGTCTTGATATTGTCCTGCTGATCCGGGAACTGCACCGCCCAGTCGCGACCCGCCGCGAAGCCGGCGGACAAAAGGTTGCGGGGTTTCAGCAGGGACAGGATGTCAGACAGCGGGTCCATGGGATTTCCGGACGATCAAGAAGAAATCACGGATTTCATAGCATGGATCATCCACACCAGCACCGCCATCATAGCGCCATGGCCGTTCGGACACGGCCCTTTCTGATAGGGATGTTCCATGCATATCTTCGTCACCGGTGCCACCGGCTTCATCGGCAGCACCATTGTCACCGAACTGATCAGCGCCGGGCACCGGGTCACCGGGCTGGTGCGCAGCGATGCGGGGGCCGAAACACTGGCCCATCTGGGGGCCAGCGCCCATCGGGGTGACCTGAACGACCTGAACAGCCTGCGCAAGGGGGCGGAAGGGGCTGACGGCGTTATTCACACCGCCTTCAACCATGATTTCTCCACCTACCGCGACAATTGCGAGATGGACCGGCGGGTCATCGCCGCCCTGGGATCGGCCCTGGCGGGCAGCGACCGCCCCCTGCTGGTCACATCGGGCATTGGCATCCTGGCCGCCGGCCGCTTGCTGACGGAGGATGTGGAACCCGCCACGGGTTCACACGCCCATCCCCGCGCCGCATCGGAACAGGCGGCGGTAGCTTTGCTGGATCAGGGCATCAATGCCGGCATCATCCGCCTGCCACCCAGCGTGCATGGGGCCGGCGACCATGGGTTCGTGCCCATGCTGATCGCGCTTGCCAGGCAGAAGGGCGTGGCTGCCCATGTCGGGGATGGCGGCAATCGCTGGCCCGCAGTCCATCGGCTGGATGCCGCACGGCTGTACCGGCTGGCGGTGGAAAAGGCACGGGCCGGAGCACGCTGGCATGGGGTGGCGGATGGCGGTGTGCCGTTCCGCGACATCACCGCCATCATCGCCCGCCGCCTGAACCTGCCGCAGGTATCAACCGACGGGGCCGCTGCTGCCGCGCATTTCGGCTGGATCGGGGGCTTTACCGCCATGGATGTGCCGGCCAGTGCCGATTACACGCGCGCCGAACTGGGCTGGACCCCGGTTGAAGCCGGCCTGCTGACGGATCTGGACAGCGACGCCTACTTCCCGCCGGCTTGAGCCTGCTTGTCCCACGCCGCCACCTTGGCCCGTGTGTCCGACATCATGGTGTCCAGGGCGCCTCGGTCCTGCACCTGCCCGCGCAGCACGACGGCATGGATGGCGCGGGTGGCGGCTATATCCTCCAGCGGGTTGCCGTTCAGCAGCACGAGATCCGCCACCTTGCCCACCGTGACCGACCCGTACCGGTCCAGCTTGCCGAACCAGGCGGGGCCGGCCCGCGTCACACTAGCCAATGCCTGCGCCGGGGTCAGACCATAGCGGACATAGAGCGACAGTTCATCATGTAGGCCGATGCCGGGATAGTTGAAGGAATTCAGGAACCCGGCATCGGTACCGCCGATAATGGTGACGCCGGCCTGTTGCAGCAGCGGCAGAACGGAGGCCGTCACCTCAAACTGTTCATGGCGGGCCTGCACCTGTTCCGGCGTGGCCTTGGCCGCCCGCTGCACTCGCCATTCGTATGTCTTGCGCAGGCCGGGGCCGATGTAGGCCAGATACTCATCCTTGGCGTGATCTTCCCGGTCCAGATAGGCGATGATGCGCGACCCGTTCAGCGTGGGCGTCACGAACACGCCCTTCTCCGCCAAGTGCCGGAACCCCTGCATGGCAAAGGCCGGATCATAGCCCTGATCCAGACGGCGCGACGCCTCTGCACGGTCTATACGGCCAGCGGCATAATCGGCAGCGATGGCGGCTTCGTCCTTCACCCCGGCATTCAGGGCGTAATCCAGATGTTCAACGGAACTGAGCCCCGCCTCCACCGCCTGCCCCAAGGTCAGGGCCATGGGGATGGTGCTGCGCATCGGGTTGCCGGAGGATATTGCGACCGTGCCCATGATGTCGGTCTTCGCCCAGTTTTCGGCCGGCCACCGCGAA
>JAEMSB010000572.1:0-821 GCA_016463045.1 Niveispirillum sp. | reverse complement strand
CATCACCATAATCAAGGAACCGGCGACGCAGGCCGACCACCGCGCCAGCTTCCCCGAACCCATGGCCTGGTTCCAGGCGGCGGATACCGGTGACGATTGGCCCGACCCGATCCCGCTGGTCGCCTTTCCGCCCGGCGCGCTTTACCGGGATGCCATGTTCGACCGGATCGAAGGAATGGGCCGCCGCTGGTACATCGCCTTTACGGGCAGTTCGCTGGACGGTGTGGCCGTGGCGGTCGCCACCGGCATGGGCCTGTCGCTGCTGCCGGTGGCCGCCATGGCCGGGCGTTCTGTACGGCCCCATCATGAGCTGGGCGTGGCCCCCGCCATGGCCGTCTCCCTCTATGCCTGGGAAGGCAGCGGCCCCATCGCCGACCTGTCCGCGATGATGGCGGCGGTCCTGGCCGAACGGGCCGCCGGCCTCTAACCCCGCCGCTTCAACAGCAGGCCCAACAGGGCGAAGCCACCACCCAGCAGACAGGTCCCTTCCCAGCCAAAGTCAGCCCAGACACGGATGGCGCTGGCCGATCCCAATGCACCACCCAGGAACATGCCCGTCATGAACAGGGTGTTGATCCGGCTGCGCGCAGCGGGGTCCAGGGCGAAAATCTGCTGCTGATGCGACACCAGCGCCCCCTGTATCCCGAAATCCAGGACGATGACGCCAACGACCAGGGCCGCCAGACCCGCCCACAAGCCGAACAGCATCCATGCAATCAGGGTCGCGGCGGCCCCCAGCCAGATGGCCGGATGGGCCCCATGCCGGTCGGCCAGACGCCCGGCCACGGCCGCAGCGGCCACTGATCCTCCCCCCGTTCCCC
>JAEMSB010000100.1:4471-10607 GCA_016463045.1 Niveispirillum sp. | reverse complement strand
GCCCATCGCTGTGAAGCGATGGGCCCCTCCCTCTCCCACTATCGTGGGCGAGGGGCGCTGTTTACCCTCAGAACTTCGCCGACAGTTCCACGCCATAAGTGCGCGGTGTGCCACCCCAGACGGCGCGGTGCGTGCCGCCGTCAAAGCCGAAATCATAATATTCAGCATCGTTCAGGTTACGCCCGAACAGGGACACGGTGTAGCTGTCATTGAGGGAGTAGCTGACCGACGCATCCCACAGGCCATAAGATTTCAGCGCCAGGGACGGGCTGTTCAGCGTATCGATGAACTGATCATCCACCCAGGTATAGGAGGTGCGGAAGCGCAGCGAGGACGTGTCCGAGACCGGCACCTCATAGCTGGCCGACACGGCATACTGCCATTTTGGCACGCGCTCGAACTTCAGATCCTTGGCGATGGGACCATCGATCGCCGGCTCATACACGCCGTTCCGGTTCGTATCGATATTGGCGAAGCTGTCATAACCGGCATTGGTGTAGCCCAGCGAGGCATCCAGTGTCAGCGCGTCGGTGACCAGGAAGGAGCCTTCCAGTTCCAGACCCCAGATGGTGGCCGAGGCCGCGTTGCGCGGCACCTGCGTCACTGTCGGCAGGCCATTGACGATGACGGTATCGGACACGGTGCGCTGGATATTGGTGTAATCCGACAGGAAGGCCGCCGTGTTCAGGCGCAGGCGCCTTCCCATCAGCTCACTCTTCATACCGGCTTCATAAGAAGACACCGTCTCCTGATCCACCGGCCCCAGAACGGCGGCATTGGTGGCGCGGGCATTGAAGGAGCCGGAGCGGAAGCCCTTGGTCCAGGACGCATAGAGCAGCACATCATCATCGACCTTATAATCCAGGCCGACCTTGGGCGAGAAGCTGTTCCACTTGTCATCGCCGTTCAGGCGCGCAACAGGACAGGCATTGAAATTCAGGCTGGTATAGAGGGCGGCGTTGAAGGGGCAGAGTTCGATCTCCTTCTTCTCCACCGTATAGCGCCCACCCAGGATCAGTGACAGCTGATCGGTGAACTTCACCGCCCCCTGGCCAAACACGGCATAGGAACTGTCATCAGTCTTGGCGATGCCGACCGTGCGCGAAATGACAGGCGCCGTCGCCGGACCGCTGGCATAGGCCGCGCGGCGCTCGGCAATGTACATTTCCTGCGTGAAGTAATAGAGGCCCGCCGTGAACTCCACCGTATCGGAGAAGTTGGACGCATAGCGCAGCTCGCCCGAATACTGATGCTGACGCTCCCGGTTGTCCGGGAATTCGAACACCACATAGGGTGAACCGTCAAAATCGGTGGAGGAGTTGAACTTCACCTCGCGATAGCCGGTGACCAGCGAGACGATGCCATGGCCCAGATCCAGGCTGGCATCGATGATGCCATGGCCCGCCGTTGTATCCACATAGCCCTGGTCATTATGGTTGATGTCATACTTGTCCGTGGGCGGGGTATAGCCGAACACGCGCTGCACGGTCGCGGGCGAGGCCACCAGCTGCCCATTGACCAGCAGCATGCGCGGATTGACCCGGCTGTCCCGGTTCTGCGAGGCCGACGAGCCGCCCTTGTCCCGGTAATATTCACCGATCAGATCGACGGTCAGCACTTCATTGGGCGTCCAGCGGAAGGTCGGGCGAATGATGGAGGTATCGACATCGGGCTTGGTCCGGCCCGTGGTCAGGTTCTTGAAATAGCCGTCGCGGCTTTTCGACATGGCGGCGATCTTGCCCGCCAGCTCACCCTCGATGATGGGGAACTGCACAGCCGCCGACACGTCCATGCGGTCATAGTTGCCATAGGTGACCTTGATATCGGCACCCAGTTCGCCCGTGGGCCGGGTGGACATCACGGACACGGCACCACCCGTCACATTCTTGCCAAACAGCGTGCCCTGCGGCCCGCGCAGCACTTCAACCGAGGCGATGTCGAACGTGTCCTGCATGGAGGCGGGGCCGAAGCCGATATAGATGCCGTCAACGAAGGTGCCGACAGCCGGGTCCACGGTGCGGATCGTATTGGACGACCCGATGCCGCGAATGAAGAAGTTGGAGAAGCCGCCAAAGGTGCCCGACTGGTTCAGCTGGATGTTCGGCGCCATGCGGCCCACATCCACGAGATCGGTGGCAAAGCTTTTCTCGATGGCATTGGCGTCGAAGGCGGTGATAGCGACCGACACGGCCTGCACATCCACGGCACCTGCCCGCTTCTGGCTGACCACCACGATCTCGTCCAGCATGGGGCCGGCATCCGCCTTCTTCTCCTGCGCGCCTACCGGCAGCGCACCCGAAAGCAGCGCCAGGCCCACGGCCAGCAAGGACGGACGCCACGACAATTGCGCACGCATAGACATCTCGAACCTCCCCTTGAAGGGCCGTTAAGGCCGGCCCTGTCCTGTGCGGCACCCGGTCTCGAAACATCGGGGGCGGAAGAGAAATTATCCGCGAAACCCCTGATCCATCCGGCGCCATCGCTTGTTGTGTATAAATTCTATACGTTCTGCGTATGCATGACGGCAAGGCCAAATCGTCTGTTCGGGCAATTTTTTTGTAACAAGCGTTGGAAAATCGGTATGGACACGGGGGTGCGGCGCGCGGATAGCGAACCAAGAGGGCTTTATCCTCAACATACCGCCCAAAAGTGCTGAAAACCCCGCAGCAGGCAGCTTCCCGCGATACGGGTATAACCATCCCATCTCTGTATACAAAAAAGCATGCAGAGCCATATTGGGGATGCGGAAACAGGGCAGAAAGCAAAAAGGCCGCCAGCATCAAAATGCCGACGGCCTTTCAGATCTGGTGGCCCCGGAGGGACTTGAACCCCCAACCAGACCGTTATGAGCGGCATTTTCCAAGATTTTAGACGAACGGTGACGGACGCGCAAGAACGCCACAAAACATAATATTTTCAGATATATATGGCACTTATTGCTCAACCACGATCTTTGACGAACATCAGCACAGAACGCCGTTCAAAATCAATCTTGCACTTACAATGCACTTACGGCAAGCTCGGGCCGTTGCACTTAAACGGGGATTCGCCGTGCAAGGATTGCTGGGTTTGCCGCTGATCAAGAGCCTGAAACCGGCTGATCGGCCCTATGAGGTCCGGGACACCCGACTGAAGGGTTTGTTGCTGCGGGTGCAGCCCAGCGGGGCGATGACCTACTATGTCGAATATGCGCGCGGCAAACGGATGAGCCTGGGACGCACCAGCGTCGTCACCCCGCAGCAGGCCCGCGACCAGGCGAAGGACATCCTGGGTTCCGCCTTCCTGGGCAAGGACCCGGCGGCGGACGTGGCCAAGCCCGCCCAGGAACACACCTTCGGCAGCTTTGTGGATGGGGAATATGGAAGCTGGGCCATCGCCAATGTCCGCACCCATAAGGGCACCCTGCGGCGGCTGAACACCAGCTTTGCCGAGTTCCGCCCCCTGAAACTCAGCGAGATCACCCCATTGCTGGTGGAACGGTGGCGGTCGGAACGCTTGAAGGCCGGCACCAAGCCATCAACCGTCAACCGCGACTTGGACGACCTGAAATCATCGCTGGGGAAAGCCCAGCAATGGGGCTTCATCGAAACCCACCCCATCGAGAAGGTGAAGCGCACCCGCGTGGACGACCGGGCCACGGTGCGCTTCCTGACCGATGACGAGCATAAGCGCCTGCTGACCGCGTTGGACGACCGGGAGGAGCGGTTACGCACGGGCCGGGACAGCGCCAATGCGTGGCGGGCCGTGCGCAAATATCCCCTACTGCCAGACCTGCGGGCCGCGCCCTATGCCGACCACCTGAAACCCATGGTGCTGGTCTCCCTGCACACCGGGCTTCGCTATGGGGAACTGGCGAACCTGACATGGGATGATGTGCATCTGGATCGCGCCATCCTGACCATCCATGGCTTCAAGGCCAAAAGCCAGAAGACACGCCACATCCCCCTGAACAGCGCCGCCATGGAGGTGCTGGCTGCCTGGAACACCCAGCGGATGGAAACCAGCCCCCTCGTCTTCCCCAGCCGCGACGGCGGCCCCTTCGACAATGTGCGCAGCTCGTGGGAGGAGGTGTTGAAGGACGCCGGCATCACGAAATTCCGCTGGCACGACATGCGCCACACCTTCGCATCCTGGCTGGTCATGCGCGGCGTAGACCTGAACACCGTCCGGGAGTTGCTTGGGCATTCCGATTATCAGATGACATTACGCTATGCCCATTTGGCCCCGGAGCATAAGGCGGCGGCTGTGGCACGGTTGGTTGGGTGAGTGGGGAGAGAACGAGATGAGCCATATTTCCGATGAGCTTTGGACGCGCATTGCACGCAGCACGGGGGGAGGGCCGGAGCTACGGAACCGTCTGAACGAGGCCATCGACGTTGTTTGGGCGGAGACGGCATGCGAAAATAATAGAGCAGATGCTATTCGCATAAAGAAAGAGTTAAATCAACTCATGGAATTGACTACGGATTTAATATTGAAAATGATATGCATGGGGCATGATTTAAGGTCTATATTACTTTATGAATCCGGCTTCAATTGCAAGCGAAATAAAGAAATGAAGGGCGGAGAAAACGCACAAATTTATAGGCCTGTTGAATATTTTGAACAAGAACTTCTAGTGGATCAGCTATCACATCTAAGTTCCATGATATTTTCTGGTATTGGAAGGGTCCGGATTCCCAAAAAGGGAATCTCACTACATACACGATTATTAAGAAGAGAAATGATGATCGGATTTGTAGATTACTCCCTTCATGTGAATGGTTGTAAAATTCTATTTCGAAGGCCTAGTGCGTTTATCGGCTGGCTTTACGATTTAGTGCGAATAGTTGATCCACATTGCACGGAAAACATAGTCAAGTCTGAGATTCGAAATTGGGTAGATAAACGAGACAACGACCCAGATCATGGACGAACGCACTGCATGCTAGTGTGGGATCAGATAGGAAATCAGCCCATAACAAGCTACGCGCCTCTAATCGTTGAGCGATCCTGTCAAGAAGATTTTGTAGAATAAAGTAGGGCAAGTTCAGGCGGTAGTTTTTGCGAGGGCTTGAACTGCATGACCGCGAGCATCTGCATATGATCACGAACCATTCCGATCAACGGCAATGGTGCCATCATGACAATTGACAAGCTCCGCATCACCCCCGTGGCCTGCACAGTGGCTGAATTCTGCCATTCGCTCTCCATTGGGAAGACCCGCTTCTATGCCGAAGTGAAGGCCGGCCGGATCAAGGTGCTGAAATCTGGCCGCAAGACCCTTGTCCCCATCGGCGAACGCGAGGCGTATTTGAAACGCCTTGCCGATGCCGCCCCGGCCACCGGGAAGACCGGTAAGAGCCCCCATGATGCACTTTGATCCCTACGGGCAGCTCAATGAGCCCCAAGGACGCGGGAACCCTGCCGCAACCACCAGGGGATCGAACAGCCCCCGTAACGGTCGACTGGATCAAGCTTGGCCGGCACGACCTGACTGCGCTTTTTCACGGGCTTCGGGAGATGCGGGACATCGGCGCATGGGCGTTGTTAATCGCATTCTACATCTCTACGCCCGGCCCAATAGGTCCTGCCACCCTTGTGGATATCTTACCTCTGGATGCCGCGAAGACCTCAAACTTGCTGGAGAAACTGAAACGGTTGGGCCGAATTTACGCTGACGATGCTGGCCAGCTTCGCATTCCCATGTTGGATGAAAAGTTGACAGCGGCAGCAGCGGCGTCCGCAAGAGGGAAGACAAATGGGATGCAAAGAACGAGAGGAGGACGATCAACCTATTGAAAAACAACAATAGTCAATTTGCAAGTTGCTCAGCCAGTTGCGGTGCAGATTGCTCAACCACCTGCACCGCAACTTGCGCGGAGAAGAGAAGAATAAGAATAGAAAAGAGTCTTCGCAGCCCGCGCACCTGTGGATAAGTCACGGCACCAGCGAGATTGCCCCGAAAATCTCGCGCCGCAGCAGGCCCAGCCGTGAGCGCTCCAAGGTGTAACCAGTGGGATCGCCGACCGCCTCCGCAAACGTCTGCCGACGCGCCAGCATCTTCATTAGGTCGCGCACATGCAGGTCACGGCCCCGCATTCTCAGGCGGATCAGCCCCCATATCCGGCGTCTGTTTTCGGTGAAGATCTGCAGT
>JAEMSB010000100.1:0-4461 GCA_016463045.1 Niveispirillum sp. | reverse complement strand
GCACCCGTTGGGGTGAGCACCGGCCCAAAATAGTCATTGAGCCACACGATCAGCCGGATTTGGGGCGGTAGGACCTGTATGGCATGCAGCAGGCCCTGCAGCGTCTCCGCCTGCGCCCAACCACCGACCACGATGGAATGCACCTTTATGGTCCAGCCCTCATTCAGGAGCGTTGTCACGGTCTCCGGTGACGTCAGCCATTCCCCCATGGCCAGATACGAACTCGGGCCGGTATCAATCACCACGTCCCCTTGATGGGCGCGGATAGCGTCGGTCAGGGTGGCCATGTCCGCGCCGACTAACGCCGCCCCTGACTGGAGGGTGTTGGAAAAGCTGTTGTTCAGCCCATCCGCGTCCACGGCCAGAACCTGGCTGGGAAACGCCCACTTTTCTCTCAGGTATTGGGTGAGGAACGTCGCCACCAGGGACTTGCCAATGCCGCCCTTGCTCTGAAACACCACATGCACTTCCCACATTTTCATGTTCCTGTCAGTAGAGGTTGGTTGGATCGACCCTGCCCGCCGGGCCAAATGCCAAGCCGGATGAGACCGGCTTAGGCGTGACGGGTGGCGGCGGCGAGATCGTTGATGGTGGGGTAGCCGGCGGCGGTGTCACGACTGGCCGCACGGTCAATGCCGGCACAAAAGGCGGCATTGCCTTCTCGACCAGATACCGCCGCACATAGATTTGGAACTGGCGCAGCCCCAAGGGCAGATGCGGCGCGAACTGGCGATAGACCGCCGATATCGACCAACCTTTCTCCAACTCCGCCATGATGGCATCGCGGCGGGCCAGGAAAGCCACCCTGCCCGCCGTCAATTGTCGTCTTGCTGTCATGTAATCACCTCTGGCTTACCGATACGAATCGGCAAGAGCAGTCGGTAACGTAAAATCACATCGGTGCGAATAGTCTAAAAAATGCTCAGAACCAGTACGAACAGAGACGAACAATAATACATACTTCAGACTAATATCGAATAGTCGCGAATAATTCGGCATTCCGACGAACACCTGAACTATATGCGCAGCCGGGCAGGATAGGTAATGTTGGCCAACAGCCCAACATTACAGCTTACTCGCCGACGGCTCGACGCGATCCGGCATCCGCCGGGCCAAGAGTGGGAGAAGGATGAACATGGCAATGAAGGACCGGCTCGACGATCCAGCCCAAGCCCCCAGGGACCGGCAACGAACCCTGCGCGTCGTAGTCAACGACCATGAGCGGGAACGGATCGAAGCGATGGCGAAGATGGCCGGCCTCTCCCTGTCCGCCTACCTGCGCACCGCCGGCCTGAACCACCCGATCCGCAGCACGCTGGACTACGACGCCATCATGGACATGATCCGCCTGCACGCCGACCTTGGCCGCGTCGGCGGCCTGCTGAAGCTGTGGCTGGCGGAACGCCGAGGCGAGGTTTTGCCGGCGGACAGGGTCGATGCGGCGTTGGAGGAGCTGCGAGAACTGAGGGGTGCGCTGTTCAGGAAGATCGAAAGTATCAACAACTGAAGCGCCACACAACAATACAGATAAAATTGTTGAAAAACTCATAAATATAAATGAAATATTTACTAACTATATTATGAATATGCAGAAATCTTGATAAATGCTTAAAATAATCAATATATTTTGGACAGCATCAATTAACACCAATTCCAATTGACAATTTTCTGTGAGGTTCTGACAAACAGTAATTTAGTTGCATCTAGTTAACATGGCGACCATAGCAGCGAACTAGCCTCGTCTGATTAGTGCAGTAGGAGCACAATTTCTAATATTCATCTAATATTAAACCCTGAAATTTACTATTATATTCGCCCATTATCATAAGCTGTTGTGCAGGTAGAATTGCCATGGCCCGCCATATTTAGCTCACGCCCGTCTTCAGCGATGATTCTATCGATCAAAAATTCAGCAATTGCCTTAGCCAGTTGGAGCGCCAAGTACGGCGGCACGGCGTTTCCGACCTGTTCATACTGTGCCGTGCGGTTCCCTTCGAAAAAGTAGTTATCCGGAAATGTCTGTACCCGGGCCGCCTCCCGAACCGTTAGACTGCGGCACTGCAAACGGTCAAAGTGAATGAAGTAATGACCGTCCTTGCGAATATGCGATGTGATCGTAGATGCCGGTTTATGTCGGAGCTGGACTCGGAATCGGTCATGGAAGATGCGGCGTCCTTCCTCAGTTCTGGCGTTCTTGTGATTCGGCAAAAGCACTTTCGGAAAATCGCGTAACTTAGGAGAATCGCTATTGATTTCACCATAGCAAGCGACGAAAAGGTAGCGAGCGAAATCGGAATCCATATGATCTCGAGCTTCATGCTGCAGCACACCGCCCAATTCCGGGGCGTCCAGCCATCGTCCTAAGTCGCCTAGCACGTTATGATCCAAGCCCGATGGGCACCGGAGAAAGCGTCCACCCCGGTTCAAATCTGCGTCAATGCGGTCCCGAACCTCTCGCATGCTAGATCGATACGGTTCTTGAATCTGGTCCAAAATCTTTTCAGGCAGCACATTCCGGATCGCCTGGAGCCAGTCCTGCGTGGTGTCGATAACGCTGTTCTTGTCGCCGTTGCTCTTCCGCCTACTGCGTCCGCTTCTCAAACTTGGCATGCCACCGATAACGTCCGTAAGGGCAACAGACTTATCGATTTTACGGATCAGCGGCGAAATC
The DNA here is from genome assembly GCA_016463045.1 of Niveispirillum sp. Classification (GTDB taxonomy): domain Bacteria; phylum Pseudomonadota; class Alphaproteobacteria; order Azospirillales; family Azospirillaceae; genus Niveispirillum. The sequence goes on along the minus strand of JAEMSB010000100.1, from coordinate 1,790 downwards.
CCCACATCCACATCCTCTCGAATCCCGAGAAGGATGACCCGGTGCCGTTCCTGGGGCACCCCACACTCTTCCGCCCGGATGAGATAGGCGTTGCGCGTGTATTCGCCACTTTGGCACGGGGGAACGACAAATGATCTGATCTTGTAGCCACAACGCTCAGTCGGCAGTTCGACATCTGCAGGCAGCTTATTTTCGTCGATGGCCCCCCAGGGATCACGAAGATCGGACAGTATCTGGTCGAATACCGAACCCAACTTGGCTCCGCTGTCCGTTTCCAAGTGTATCTTGGACGAAAGGATGCCCTTCACATTCTCCATCACGAAAACAGGCGGCTGGTGGATGGCGACGATCTCGAGATACTCACGATACAGCCGGTGCCGCTCGTCTTTCAGGAACGCATCCAGCTTGCGTGCCTTAAGCTCACTCTGCTGACCTTCCAGACGGTTGTCTGGCACCGCTCCATCCATGGGCGTATATCCCACACCAATACGACGGGAACGCCCCACAACCGAATAGGCTTGGCACGGTGGCCCTCCGGCAAGTACCCACCAACCAGCACCGTCAAGCGCGGTACGGATACGGTCATGCAATCTTTTGCCGTCCACAACGCCCAACTCTTCGTGCCACACCTCCTTCTCGGCAGCATGCCATTCTGCCGATGCCTCAATTAAAGCCCGATACTTCGCTTGATCGGCGGGTTTCGTGGCGCGGACGTAGTCGTAGTACACTTCCGGCACCTTACCTTCGTCGAATTGACGGAAGTAGGCCCGTAGCCGAAGGGTTCGGACCGCGTCGTCGTCCTTTTCAATCGACAAATTCACCTTGAAACGGATAGGTCCGCCGCAGAACGCTTGCATCCGGCTGAACCCTTCACCTAGCCCACCCGGACCAGCAAAGATGTCGATGACCGGCACAACGACGTTACGGCTTTGCGTTACCACTGCGGACACCGGATCGTCGACAAACAAACTGGCTGTGTGATCAGTTTCAGGGATGCAGGGAGGAGGGGTGAGGTCTGTCTTCATAAGGGGGTTCTACCAGGTTCGCCTCCCCCCTGCCAGGTGGGTTCTTTAAAGCGCCCGCACATGCCACCTAGTCGGCCCGAGAAAATAGGACACTCGTTGCCCGACGGCAGCCAAATCCTTCATTTCACGTTCCCAGAGGACCAAAGTCCGCCAGCCGACCCGCTCGAGTTCAGCAAGTTGGCGGGTGTCCCGCGCCACATTCGTCTCCAACTTCGCCCGCCAGAACTCTGGTCGTGTCCTCGGGACACGGCCGACCAGGCAGGAATGTGAATGCCCAAAACAACCATGGACAAAGATTACCGCCCGCCTAGCGGTAAACACGACATCCGGCCCTCCGGGAAGGCTCCTGTCGTGAAGGCAATACCTGTAGCCCATACTGGTGAGCACTTGGCGCAAGCGGAGCTCGGGCTGCGAATTCCTCCCCCTGATCCGGCCCATGATGGCACTGCGCTTCTCCGGGGTGAAAACATCACTCATCGGCGTCTTCCCGGATAACGGCCCCGCTTACCTACGTACACTTCTGTGCGCAGATATTCACCTTACGAGTATGTACCTGCAAAACTTATCAGACTCTGTCTGCTTGCTGACGCGCAGCCTGATTTTACCCTCCCGCATTATTCGACCAGTCGGGCAGTCAGGCAGCCGGCTTGGTCGTCAGACCGGGCGCGGCAGCAGGCTGCTCCGATGGCATAGGTCCCTTCGGCTCCGATGGTGCCGATGACGGAGGCGGAGGCGGAGGCGGAGGCGGAGGCGGAGGCGGAGGCG